>DATEVI010000205.1:0-11479 GCA_035281865.1 Geobacteraceae bacterium
GGAGGGCTCAAGGGGTGTGAAAAGAAACTGGGGATCGACAGGAATGAGCTGGATGGTGTTGACGGTTTTTTTGCGGTGCTGCTGTGGAGGGAATTCGTGCAGACCGGCAACAGGACGGCCCTTGAGACCCTGCTGGCATACAACATCGAGGATGTGGTCAACCTGGAAACCCTGATGGTCATGGCCTACAACATGAATCTGGACGCCACGCCTTTTTCCGACGAACTTCGTCTGCCGCTTCCGCAAAGACCACAAGCCCCCTTCGTGGCCGATGTGGGGACCATACAGAGGATAAGAAAGAGTCATTACTAAAATTTCAAACCCAATATCTCTCGCCCGCTCACTCCGTTCGCTAGAGGACACAGAGAAAACCGCTTTTAGAATTTAAAATCCAAAAGATTAGATGATTAGGTCCAATCTTCCGCTGGAACAGGAAACAATTCCCTCTCCCTTGATGGAGAGGGCTAGGGTGAGGGGGAAAAGATGGATTTATTTGCGCTGTTCCTCCTCATCCGGCCTTCGGCCACCTTCTCCCTCAAGGGAGAAGGGGTCAGCGGAAGATTGGACCTAATCAGGTTCCGTTCTGTCTTTTTCCCCCTCTTACTGCAATCCTTCCGCAAATGTATATACTGTATCCAGATAGTCAATTTCTCGACCAACCCCTTCCGGAGAAAACCATGGGCATTGAACGTGTCATTGCGGTTGCGCGCGGGGACGAACCCGCCGATCTCGTGCTTGAAAACGGAAAAGTCGTGGACGTGGTCTCGGGTCAGATTCGTCCGACCGGGATCGCCATTGCGGACGGTCTGGTGGCGGGACTGGGCGAGGGTTACAGGGGACGGACGGTCGTCGATCTGCGGGGCAGATATGTCTGTCCGGGCTTCATCGATGCCCATGTCCATGTGGAGAGCTCTCTTGCCCGTCCCCGGGAATTTGCCCGCGCCGTGCTTCCGCACGGGGTGACGACCGCCGTTTCGAATCCCCATGAAATCGCCAACGTGCTGGGCATCGAGGGTATCCGGTATATGGGTGCGGATGCCCGAAGCACCCCCCTCGAACTCCTGTTCACCATTCCCTCGTGCGTGCCGGCGACCTCTCTCTCCACTGCGGGAGCTAGGCTGACGCTCGATGACATTGAGCTGCTGCTGCGGGAGCCCGGAATGGCGGGGCTAGGCGAAGTGATGGATTTTGCCGGAGTAGTTGCCGGCGACGCACGGGTACTCGGAGAGATCGGCCGGTGCCGCGGGCTCGCCATTGACGGTCACTGCCCCGGGCTGAGCGGCAGGGACTTGAATGCCTATGCGGCGGCGGGCATGACATCGGAGCACGAGTGCACCACGGTCGAGGAGGCAAGGGAGAAGCTCGAAAAAGGGATGAAAATATTCATCAGGGAGGGGAGCGTTGCCCGCAATCTGAACGATCTACTGTCGTTGATCACCCCGTTCAACGAGAGGTGGATATCTTTCTGCACGGACGACTGCAGGCTTTCCGATCTGGTGGAGAAAGGATCCATAGATCACCTGGTGAGGATGGCAATCGCGCGGGGAGTTGCTCCCGTAACGGCCATTCGCATGGCGACCCTGAATCCCGCCGAGCATTTCCGGCTGTATGACCGGGGCGTCATCGCCCCCGGCAGGCGTGCCGATTTTACGGTTTTCTCCGACCTGGATGCGCCCCGGCCCGAACTGGCCTATTGCAGAGGGGTCCTGGCGGCAAGCGACGGCAGGGCAGTTCCGGGAGAACCCGCGGCCGTCGATGAATCGATGGAAAAGATGGTCAGGGACACCGTTAATGTCGACTGGTCCGGAATTGACTTGCGAATACCCTCCTCGGGAAGCCGCATCAGGGTCATCGGGGTGATACCGGACCAACTGCTTACCGAAAACATCCTCATGGAACCGCGTGTGGAAAACGGTTGTGCCGTAGCCGATCCCGCCCGGGATCTGCTGAAAATCGCGGTTATCGAAAGACATCGGGCATCCGGCCGGGTCGGAAAAGGGTTTGTCAGGGGCATCGGACTCATACGGGGCGCCATGGCCGGCACCGTTGCCCACGATCATCATAACCTGATCGTCATAGGCGCGGATGACCGGTCCATGATGACCGCCGCCAGAGCGGTCGCGGATGCCGGAGGCGGACAGGCGGTCGCCGACGGGGAAACCGTCCTGGCCATGCTTCCTCTCCCCATTGCCGGACTCATGTCCGACCAGCCGATGGAAATTGTGCTCGATCAGGCAGCTTCTCTGACATCCGTTCTGAAGAGACTCGGTTCACCACTTTACGACCCTTTCATGGTAATGAGTTTCCTGGGGCTCGAGGTTATCCCCTCCCTCAAACTGACCGACCTCGGCCTTGTCGATGTAAACCTGCAAAAGGTCGTATCACTCTTTGCCGCACAGTGAGGCCGACATGATTGAGAAAGAGCCCGCGGTTCTTTTTCCGGAAAAAATGATCCTGGAGCGTGTACGGGAACTGGCGCGGAAAATCTGCGAAGACTATGCGGATGTGGAAGAAATCCTGATGATCGGTGTCCTGAGGGGCTGCTACATTTTCCTTGCCGACCTGTCCCGGTTCATTACTATTCCGCGGAGCATTGATTTTATCGCCGTATCCTCCTACGGGCATGATACGGTTCGCGGTACCCTCCGCCTTGTCATGGACACGAGAACCGACATCTCCGGGAAACATGTCCTGATAATAGAAGACATAGTGGACACGGGACACACGCTGGGCTATCTGCTGAAAATGCTGGCCGCCCGCAGGCCTGCTTCCTTGAAGAGCTGCGTATTCCTGAGGAAGCCTGACCGGCTTGAGACGGAGGTGCATATCGACTACCTCGGCTTCGACATACCCGACCTGTGGGTTGTCGGGTACGGATTGGACTATGCCGACAGGTATCGCGCGCTCCCCTATGTCGGGTATATAGAGAATGAAGGTGGATGATCTGCCCATGGTATTCTGCTTGAAGTTCCGCTATATGGTGAGAGAATAGTTACAGGTATAAAATTTCCGATTCCCTTTCTGTTTCATGAGGTTGTGGAAGAATTTGTGCACCATGGGGGGTGCCATGACAAAAAAAAAGGCCGCCACCATTTCCGAAGTGGATATCAATGCCCTGAAAGCTCCCAAAATGGTATCGTGGGAAAGCTCCAGACAGGAAATGACAGAGGAGGAGCTGGAAAAAATCAAGAATATGAATTGGGAGTGGTATTACCATTGCTATCTCTTCATTGATGAACTAACTCCCATAGCTTGCAAGAGATGTGGCCAGATCAACGTATTTCAACCCAGGGAAAAAACGAGAACTTGCGAGAATTGCGGTGCGGAGACCAAGAGGTGCGAGAAGGAAGAGAAACTCTGAATTCGGCGCGGGAGAGAAACCGGTGCTTTTCCCTGTTTTGCTTTATTCCAAGGTAATTCAGCACAATAGAAAAGGTTGTCATTCCCGAGGGTGTAATCGGGAATCCAGATTTTAACCATGGATCCCCGATAGAATCATTCGGGGATGACAGACGTTAAGGTTTTGTATGCAATATTGGTTCGGATTCCAGGGAGGTGGGTGATGAGTAAACGATTGGCCGGCGCCCGGTTTGCGGTTGCAGTCGGTTTCATTTTAGTAAGCGGCTGTTCGCCGCAAACCGGAATGAGCGGGGAAGCCCTGTTTGCACAGTATTGCGCCGGCTGTCATCCCGACGGCCGTAACACCATAAACCCGCGGAAGACACTCGACAGGAAAAGCCTTGAAGCCAACAATATAAAAACCCCGGGGGAGATCGTAAGCAAGATGCGCAACCCCGGGGTCGGCATGCCCCGTTTTGACAGAAATGTCATTACGGACAAGGATGCCGTCAAAATCGCCGAATATACCCTTTCCTCATTTCAAAAATAGATCCGCGGTCCGGTTACGGAATTAATACTTTTTCGAAGCCGCGGCCTTTTTCAACGCCGCTCGAAGCTCGTTTGCGCCGGGGTTGCTGACATCTTTCTTAACGATGATATCGACCGGCCTTACCTTTTTGCCGTAGTAAGGTTCATTCAGACCATCCCGAACCGCCAGAACGGCTCCCTCAAGGTTGAGCCCCGCATAGAGTCCCTTCGACTTGGCAAAGGAGACGAAATCGGCCGTCACCGCAGGGACCGCCACCCCTCCTTTGGCCCCGCCGCCAACCGGTCCGGCGGCAATGGAGACATCCCCGCCCAGCTTCACCGATGATGAGAGGAGCGAATCAATGCCCTTCTGATTCATAGCCAGCATCATCACTTCGGCTGCCTCACCACCGATCTGCAGGCCGAAGGTAACCGATCCCAGTGTGTAGAAAGCAGGCTCGGTCCAGTTGCCGGTCCTCGCATCCCGCACCAGAAGGACTCCCGTTCCGCCCGAACCGCCTATGAAAAAACCTCCCTTGACAATCTGCGGGAATATTATCACTCCTTTTGCGACTTTAAGCTGGTTGTGCAGCCATATATAGTTCGCATCACTCATGAAATCAGCAAGAGTTCCCTTGGCTTTGTCGACAATTGCCTGTGCTTCGGCCTTGTCCGCCGCCCCGGCGGGAGAAATGAAAGCGAACGACAATCCCGCGAAGAGGACGCCTGCCATGATCCATGAAAAGAACTTCCCGAACATATTTTCTTTCATACTCAATCCCCCTTTCTATGTTTCCGGTTTTAAGAAGATGCCTCTCCCGAATCCCGAAGTTGCCGTTTCCTGAATAATCCAATATGATTACTTAAACCGACGGCTTGCGGAATCCCTGCTCTTGAACAATGACTGATTATTGCAGTGGCGGCGGTCAGGTTCCTTAAAGTCAGTATATCACCACACCGCGGTTTGACATAAAATATTCAGGTGAAAATGAGAGTTTCATAACAAAAAGTTGCGCCATTCCAAAGCTCTT
Organism: Geobacteraceae bacterium; assembly: GCA_035281865.1. Classification (GTDB taxonomy): domain Bacteria; phylum Desulfobacterota; class Desulfuromonadia; order Geobacterales; family Geobacteraceae; genus CAIWTU01. The sequence continues at coordinate 4,899 of DATEVI010000205.1, forward strand.
CTCGGGGTGGCGCGGAGCCGACTGGTTATGCTATGATAGGCAGTCCTGAAGATCAAATTATCAAATCGGAGCTACAATGCCATTCCTGAAAACATTCCATATTACAAAATGCCTCACCGTGACGGCAGTTCTTTTTCTCTTCCTCTCCTCCTGCGCAACCGTACCGAAACCGGTTGTGCCTGTTAAGCCAGGAAAAGAGGTGGAAACCCTGCAATCGGAGGTTTCCCTGTCGATCAGCAACTCCCGTGGGAGCATGGGTGGGCGCGGGTATCTGATTTTCAAGCGTCCAGATCGGTTTCGCCTGGTCGTCCTGGCACCCTTCGGCTTGACAATGATGGAGGTTTTCGTTGACGGAGAACGCATCACCTGTCTGGTCCCGTCAAAGGAAACCGCCTATGCCGGTACGTTCACGGAGCTGCCCGACTACAACGCCCTCAAGGGCTGGAGCATGATGCGCTGGGTGATTGACAATCCTCCTTCAACAAGCGCGACCGACGGGGGGGTGCTGGAGCGTATCGGAGCAAATGGAGGGAAGGAATTCCTTTACTTCGATGGCAGGGGTCTCCTGGAGAAGAAGACGAATGAGGAAGGTGACCAGGTCCTGTACCGCGATTACCGGGATATTGGCGGCGTTGCCTTTCCCGCGGCCATCGAGTTGAGCAACCGTATGGGCGACAGGGTGAGGGTAGCCTTCAAGGAGCCGGAGTTAAATCTGCCGGTTGATGATGCGACCCTTGTTCCCAACCTGGAGGGCGTTACCGTCCTTCCCATCGACCATTTCAAGGGTTTCTGATCGTTATGTTGAAAGAAGTAACCGCGCTGGTGACCGGTTTCACCCGAAAAGCCGTCAACACCCACCTGGAATGGATATGCCGGACGACCCGCACATGGCCGCTGCGGGTAATCGGCTGTTCGCTGCTCATCCTGGTCCTCGCCTTTCTTTCCATCAGGACGGTCCATTTCGAATCCGACATATTCAGGCTGTTCCCTTCCAGTGATGGTCCCCTGAAACTCTTTCTCGATTCCCTGAAATGGACCGGAGGAGCCGGTGAGGCATATTTTCTCCTGGAAGGGGACAGGGAGAAGGTTGTCTCCGAGGCCGAGACCTTTGCCGCGCGGTTGAAGGCACTTTCGGTGGATGGTGCTCCCGCCTTCCGCAAAATTTCCTACAGGGTCTATGATCCGGCCGAAGCGGGATCATTTGCCGATTTCATCGCATATGCAGTCAGTCACCCTCATCTGTTTCTGTCTGTTGGCGATGTCGACAGGTTCGCGGAAAAGCTTACCCCTCGGGCCATGAACCGCTCCCTCCAGCGTGCCGGGTCGGAACTGGCCAGCCAGGCAGGGATGGGGATGCGCGACATAATCGCCGCCGATCCCCTCTATCTGCGGGACCTCATTCTGCCGCGGCTGAAAGGTGCGGCCCAGGCCTTCGACCTTGATCCAGAGTCCCCGTACTTTCTTTCACGGGACGGTCAGGTCCTGATAATGGTGGCGCAAACGGCGAAGCCGGTACAGGACATGGCCTTCGCCCGGAAACTGGTTCGCGGGATCAACGAAGCCCGTAACGGCTTTTCTTCGAAAATCTCCTGTGCCGGTGCCCATTTGAGCGCCGTAATCGATGAGCAGGTGATGAAGAGGAACATCGTCGCCTGCGTGGTTTCCTCCCTCTTCGTCGTGCTGGGGCTCTTTTATCTCACCTACCGCCGTTTCCTGCCGACCCTGCTGATCCCTCTGATTATCCTGTACGGGACGGTGCTGGCCCTCGGCTGCGCGGGACTCTTTCTTTCGTCCATCAACATCATCTCCCTGGCATTTACCGCCCTGATCATCGGCCTCGGCACCGACTACTCCATCCATCTCTACGACCGTTTTTACCATGAGCGGAGCATGGGGAAGGGAGTGGACGAGGCTCTCCGGTGCGCGGTCGTCGATACAGGGCACGGTCTTTTCACTGCCGGGGTGACCACCGCTCTTCCCTTCCTGGTCCTGACCATTTCCGATGTCCGCGCCCTGTCCGAGCTGGGACTCCTGGTCGGGCTCGGCGTGCTGTTTTCCCTGTACGCGACCCTCTTCTTCCTTCCACCCCTTCTGGTCTTCGCCGAGCGTCGCTTTCCCGAAAGACGCTACAGACCGCTCCCCGGTTTTGCCCTGGGCTCCGTCTGGAGTTTTGCCGGCCGGCACCCGGGAAAGATCGTTTTCCTGTCGCTCTTTCTCATTGCCGGACTGTTTGCCGCGTCCTTTTTTGTTTCTTTCGAAGGGGAACTGAAAAACCTTCAACCGCGCCATTCCGAGGCATTCCTGACCCAGGAAAAGATCGAGCGGCATCTGAGTCTGGGGCAAAAGCAGCTCCTGCTCGCAGTCGAAGGGAAAAGCCTCGACGATGTCATGATGCGGGGAGAGCGCATCGTTCCTCTTGTCGAGAAGTATCTGGGGAAAAAAGAGCTGACGGCCTGGTCGTCGCTGGGGCAGGTAATCAATGACCGCAGACTCTCCGGGGAGGTCCGGCAAAGCCTTTTTGCCGCTGTCGGCCCGGGTGACCCTGCCGGGTTCCTCCGAGCCGCCCTGGAGAGAAACGGTTTTGCCCCGGATCAGTTTCAGCAGGCCCTGGAAGGCATGGCAGGGTTGAAGAACGGCGCGTCTGCTTCCGCTGCGGATGCAGTCGAGCGTCTCGGACAATCTCCGCTCAGGGGTGTGGTCGAGCGACACCTGGTAAGGGAAGACGGCAATTTTCATCTCCTCTCCTACTTGTTTTACTCGGGGGAAGAGTTCGACCAGGCCGCCTTTCTCTCGAAGCTAAACGGGATTGACCCCACCGTTCGGGCCACCAGCGTGGACCTGGTCAGCAAGCAGCTGGCCGATTCGGTGAAAAAAAGCTTCCTGTGGGGTTTTGTCATCGGCGGTATTCTCGTGCTTTTTCTTCTGCTTGCCCATTTCGAAAATTTCGCCGGCATTTTCTATTCGCTTTTCCCTGTCGTCGCCGGGGTGATCGCCATGCTCGGTCTCATGGCGATTACCGGTATGCGGCTCAATTTCATGAATTCCATGGTGCTGGTGACCATACTGGGAATGGGAAGCGACTACGGCCTGCATGTGATGCACCGGGTGCGCGGCGCGACGGATATCGAAGCGCAAGCGGAGTTTGTCCAGTCCGGGCGCGCCGTGCTCCTCTCGGCATTGACTACCATTGCAGGTTTCGGTTCCCTCGCCTTCACCGATTACGGCGCCATGGCCTCCATCGGCTGGGCCACCAATTACGGCATAGTGGCCACGGTGTTGTTGGCGTTGGTCACCCTGCCGGCCGCCATGTGTTTTCTCGGGAGAAAGAAACAGTTTTGCCGAAAAGGCCCGGAGACGCGATGCAGAATCAGCGGCTTGGATTTGGAAGGGCTGTCATCTCGACGTGACAGGGGCGCCCGCGATGAAAGTATCCCCCAAGGGGATTGACAATTTGGCTCTAATCATAGTAAAAACAAATAGTTTTGCATTGTTTGCCTTGTTGGATGAGAATGCAATTTGATATTAAAGGAATACGGAACTGATTACATGCCGCCGGTTAAGCATTTCCTGACTGGCGGTTTTTAGTTGTGAAAATCTAATTTTGATGGAGTTTTAACATGATACACCTTTCCAATATCACCAAACAGCACGGCTCGCAGATCCTGTTCCGCGAAGCCGGCTTCCAGATCCTGCCCGGCTCTCGCAGCGGCCTTGTTGGGCCCAACGGCGCCGGCAAGACAAGCATCTTCCGCATCATCACGGGAGAAGAGGAGACGGACGGCGGCGAGATCACCTGCGCCAAGAGAACCACCACCGGGTATTTTTCCCAGGATGTGGGGGAGATGGCGGGGCGGTCGGCCCTGGAGGAGGTCATGGCCGGGTCGGCCGAGACCATGCGCCTGGCGGGTGAACTGAAGGAGATGGAGGCGGCCATGTGCGAGCCCATGGAAGATGAAGCGATGGCGGCCCTGTTGGAGCGTTACGGAGCCGCCCAGGAGGAGTTCGAGCATCGCGGCGGTTACGACCTGGACACCCGCGCCCAGACCGTACTCACCGGCCTCGGCATCGGACCGGACCGCTTCAACCAGCCGGTGGAGTCCTTCAGCGGCGGCTGGAAGATGCGCATCGCCCTGGCCCGTATCCTGACCCTCAAGCCGGACGTGCTGCTGCTGGACGAACCGACCAACCATCTTGATGTTGAATCGATCATCTGGCTGGAGGAGTGGCTTGCCAACGAGTTTGACGGCGCACTCCTCATGACGTGCCATGACCGCGATTTCATGAACCGCATCGTCACCCGCATCATCGAGGTGGCCAACAGAACCGTCACCACCTACGGCGGTGACTACGACTTCTACGAGCGGGAGCGCGACATCCGCAGCGAACAGCTGCTGGCAAGCCACAAGCGCCAACAGGAAATGCTTGCCAAGGAGGAAGAGTTCATCGCCCGCTTCGCCGCCCGCGCTTCCCACGCCGCCCAGGTGCAGTCCCGGGTCAAAAAGATCGAAAAGATCGAGCGCATCGAGATTCCGGCCGAAGAGCGGACGGTGCGCTTCGAATTTGCCGCGCCTCCCCGCAGCGGCGACGACGTGGCGGTCTTCGACAAGCTGGCCAAGAGCTGGCAGTTGCCCGGCGGCGGAGAGCATCCTGTCTTCAGCGGGGTATCCGGCACTATTCGTCGCCGGAACAAGATCGCCGTGGTGGGGGTAAACGGTGCGGGGAAATCCACCTTTCTCCGGACGCTTGCCGGCCGGACCGAGCCGACCTCCGGGAACGTGAACCTGGGCGCCAATGTGGAGCTGGGCTACTTCAGCCAGCACGCCATGGAGGTCCTCGACCCGAAAAAGACCGTTTTCGAGACCGTCCAGGATGTCATGCCCCTGGCAAACATCGGCGTCATCCGCAACCTTCTCGGGGCGTTTCTGTTTTCCGGAGATGCGGTCGACAAAAGGATCGAGAACCTCTCCGGCGGCGAGAAGAGCCGGGTGGTGCTGGCCACTCTGTTGGCCCGGCCGGTGAATTTTCTCGTGCTCGATGAGCCCACCAACCATCTGGATATCAGATCGCGGCAGATTCTGCTGGATGCCCTGCAAAGCTTCAGCGGTACAGTGGTGCTGGTCAGCCACGACCGCCATTTTCTCCGTTCCCTGGTGGACAGGGTCTTCGAGATCGACCACGGTGAGATGCGGGTTTACGAAGGAAACTACGGGTATTATCTGGAAAAGACCCATGGGGTGCACCATTGAATAAAAGGCCACCCATGCGTCTTCACCTGGTTACCATCCATGCCTCCCGGTCACCGCAGGCCGTGCCCATGGCCGCCGCCTGCCTCAAGGCGTATCTCGATGCGCGTCCGGCGAATGGTAAGCCGGTGACGGTCTCCTGCGCCGAGTTCATCTGCGACGAACCCTTAAGGGACATCTCCAGTGCCATCCAGGCGGATCAGCCCGACATCGTCGCTTTTTCCATGTATGCCTGGAACCGTGTCGCATGCTGTTCCCTGGCGCAGATGCTCCGCAGCGAAGCTCCCGGCCTGACCATTATCGCCGGCGGTCCCGAGGCGACGGCCGATCCGGTCGGCGTCATGGCAGAGGCTCCGTTCGATTTTCTGGTGGTGGGAGAAGGGGAGTTGACGATCTCCGAGGTCCTCGACCGTCTCGACGACGGCAGACCTCTGGACGGCGTGGGCGGCATTGCCCGGCGGGCCGACGGCGAGGTTGTTGTGGTCAGGCGGCCACCCGTTACCGACCTGGGGGCGCTCCCTTCCCCCTATCTTTCAGGGATTCTGGACGGGCATATACCCGACGGAGTTCTCTGGCAGCTTTCCCGGGGCTGTTCCTTCGGCTGCGACTTCTGCTTCGACGGCATGGGGGACCGGACGGTGCGTCGCTACCCGCTGGAGCGGCTAGAGGCGGAACTGGACCATATGGTCCGGCGGGGCGTGAACCAGATATTTGTCCTCGATTCCACCTTCAACCAGGACGCAAAGCGGGCCAAGACCCTGCTGCGTCTGATTTGGAAGAAGGCTCCTCATGTCCATTTCCATTTCGAAATACGGTCCGAACTGCTGGACGCAGAACAGGCAAGGCTCTTCGCGGGTCTGGCCTGCTCCCTGCAGATCGGCCTGCAGACATCCGACCCGAAGATAGCGCGCAACGTAAAGCGGTCGCTGGACCGCGGCGATTTCATCGCCAAGATCGGCCTTCTCAACAGCTCCGGCGCCGTATTCGGCTTTGACCTGATCTATGGCCTCCCCGGCGACAGCCTGGCCCGATTCAAGGAGGGGCTCGACTTCGCCCTTGCCCTCTACCCGAACCACCTGGACATCTTCCCCCTCGCCGTGCTTCCAGGCACCGCCCTGGCCGCCCGTGCCTGTGACCTCAAGCTTCGGCACCTTGACAAGCCCCCCTATACCATAATCGAATCTCCGACCTTTCCGGCTGCTGACGTGGCGGCGGCCCGGCAACTGGCTGCCGCCTGCGACATCTTCTACAGCCGCGGCAAAGCAGTTGCCTGGTTCAACGGCATAGTGGCCGCGCTCCGGCTGACACCCGCCTCATTCCTGGAAAGCTTTGCCGGCC
>DATEVI010000206.1:0-2633 GCA_035281865.1 Geobacteraceae bacterium
CAGAACAAGTGGCTCCCAACCGGCCGGTACCCACGGCGGTGAACCGGATCAACTTTTTCCGCCCGGTACGAATAGGAGATAAGCTCCATTACACCGCAAGGGTTATCTATACCAGCGGCAGTTTCATATGCGTCGAAGCCAACATCGAACGTGTCAGTCGAAATCGGAATACCAGAGCCCTGTCCAACTCGTGCCTGTTCACCTTCGTGAATCTCAATGATGAGTTGAAGCATCAGCCGGTGCCCCTTGTCCACCCTACCAATTACGGTGAGGATGCCCGCTACCTCGCGGCCCATCGCAGTTGCCAGGCATTGACCAGGAATTACCAGCTGATTTGAAGCCGGGAGGTGGTGCAGACAGAATGGGAAATACGAGGGACACCACACCAATTAAAAGATGAAATTGATAAAGGAGAATCACTGGGGTCAGATACAAGGTTTGCAACTTTGCAAGGTAACGGGAGAATTGAATTGCGCGCGTCAGGCGCCTTCAAGGAATTCCCGAATTCTCTGCTACGGCTCGCTGGGTCCGACAGGCTCCGAGGATGGGTCCTTTTTTTCATTGCTGCTACCAGGTCCTTTGACCCTGATCCTCAGCGGGAGATGGATTTGATGGCCTGGGTGAACGGGACGTCGATGGGATGCACACGGTCCCGCATTTACAATGAATTCGCGCATATACTTCATTATTCACGCCTCCTGTATGATCGGCGAACCATTCGTCGAGCGTCCGCACATTTCCCAGGAGCCGGGCATTCACGATTCCTTTATAGGTTCTCCGTACCTGGGAAAGTCGGTGTACCCGGCAGCATCGAAAGAATACCAGACCTTCATATCCGCCTGTGGATTCAAGGGCCAGCCGTTGGAGAACCGTTCCACCAGGTCGGGATTGCTGATGATCGGCCGGCCGAAGGAGATCATATCCGCATGGCGGCTCTGAATTGTTGTTTCAGCCGTTTCCCGTGTGTAGCCGCAGTTCCGGATAAAAAGACGGCATGGGGAATTCTCCTTAAAGTGTCCAGACACTGGAAATGGTTTTTCCATGCAACCAATCAACCTGCCGGAATTCCTTTTGATTCTATAAATACTAGCTCAATTTGGCGTTTTGACAAGGGTGCCGTGCGCCTTGACCCTCATGGGTGAAATGATATGCGGATAGTCCTGTAAAATCCCGCTTGACATGCGGGATTTTCAAGGTGATAACGGACTTAGTTCCACAACATTATTCCCGCGAGAAATTAACCAATGAGAGTCTTTGCCAACCTGTTCCTGATCCTGTTTTTTGCCGATGGGGTAATTTCCCTTTCCGATGAGCTTGTTTCCCTGCTTTTTCCGTTGCCGGCCCTTTCTGAATTAAGGAGCTTCCTGGCCAACGTCGTTATTGTCATGGCGCTAGCGGTCTATCTCTGCCTCGGCATCGACAAGCGATTGCCCAAGCGGATCTTTCTTCCCCTTATTCTTTTCGTGTTCATCTGCCCTTTGTCCGCGGGGTTCTTCCCGTCTCTTGCAGGCAGCCAGGCCTACAGACTGCTTATGGCGGCCGGACAGGTTTTTCTCGGAGTGCTTCCCATCTTCCGATTTCGAAAGACCGGCGAACTCATTCTTGTCATGCCGAAGGCGATGTTCGATGCCCCGTTTTTCAGCCTCAGAAATACTCTTATCTTCGGCGCGGCAAACCTTGTCGTTATCCCCTTCGCCCTGGTGCTGTTCACACTTTATGCAGTCAATTCATATATGGAAGTGAATACCTCGGGCTTCATGCGCCTTGGGCCTGACGGACTTCACATGACCGAGAGGGTCTACAGGCGCGACAACAAGACAATCCGGCTGGCCGCCATGATCCACGTGGGAGAGAAGGAATATTACGAAGATATGGTCGGATCGATCGCTCCGGGGCGTACCATCGTGCTGGCCGAAGGTGTTACCGACGACAAAAAACTTGTGCGAAACAGACTCGACTATGGGAAATTTGCCGGTATCCTGGGACTGACTTCGCAGGAAAATATGCGTTTTAACGGAAGGATCATCGGCAATCTTGAGAAGCCTTCACCCCGGCCAAAGGCCGAAGGGAAAAAGAAGACCACGGAGTCGGCCGATATCCTCAGGGCCGACGTCGATATCAGCTCTTTTCGTCCGCAGACCATCCATTTCCTCGATGCGCTCGGCAAACATCTGAGGGAGAATGCCTCCATGGTGAAAGGGCTTATGTCTTTCAACACCTGGGCGGAGAAGAACATTACTCCGGAAACGCATCAGATCATCATGGACGACATACTCTACGCCAGGAACAAGGAAGTGATCCGCCACCTTAGAAAAGCCCTTCAACAGTACGATACCATAGTAATTCCCTGGGGCGCTCTGCATATGCCTGAAATCGAAGCTGAGGTTCTGAAACTGGGATTTGTGCTGCAGCAAGAGCAGGAAAGGGTAAGTATCGATTTGATAAAAATGCTCAGAAGTACAAACAAGGGGCCAGACAAATGAGGCTAACCCGTTTGTTTTTATCTGCATCTCCATTAAAATCCTGATCTTACCCCTTCACCTCGGCAATTGCCGCCCTGATCGAAGGCCGGGCTGTTGGTTGAGGTCAAGGGACGAGTATTTCGTCACTAGTTAAGTCCTTGGAAGATTCGG
>DATEVI010000207.1:0-2346 GCA_035281865.1 Geobacteraceae bacterium
TTGGCTGTGTCTGCTTCTCTCATTGCTCGGCACTGCCATGGTCGAGGCCAAAGAACCTGCGGCTAAAGAACCGGCGGCCAAGGCGGCCAAAGAACTTTCGGGCATGTCCATCGTCGGTAACGATGAAGCCCCGAAAGCCCTGTATATCGTGCCATGGAAAAGCTCTGAAATCGGTGTGGAGACAGGTTTGAATATGATGTTAACCGACAGTGATATACCGGTGGATCGGGATGTGTTTATGCGGCAATTGGATTTTTTTGAGGTCAGCACCAAGAAATAACTCAATAACTTCGTAGTATCTCGTTAGCGAAAAAGGAGGAGAAAAAGATGCATACAATAGTAAGGTTTTTTCAGAGCGGCGGGATCTTCATGTTCCCTATTCTACTCACGTTGTCGGTCGGTCTGGCCATCGCGTTTGAACGCTGGGTCCAATTGAAACGCATCCGGGATGCAAACCAAAAACTGTGGGACTCGGTGCATCCGGTGCTGGAAAAGGGAGAGTTCGATAAAGCCCGGCAAATAGCCAACGAGGACAAATCCAGTTTGGCGCAAATGCTGGGGATGGGATTAGCGCGCCAGGGGGCGGTCAGGCGACGGGAAGACATAGAAATTGCCATGGAAGAGAGCATGATGGAGATAATTCCTCAATTGGAAAAGCGCACACCGTACCTGGCGCTGCTCTCAAATATCGCCACCCTGTTTGGGCTGCTCGGCACCATCATGGGACTTATCGCGGCCTTCGGCGCCGTTGCCACTGCGAGCCCCGCCGAGAAGGCCGCCCTGCTGGCGGCCAGCATTTCGGAGGCCATGAACTGCACGGCCTTTGGTCTGATGTCCGCGATCCCGCTTCTCCTGTTCCATGCCCGCCTGACAACAGCCACGGGTCAGATTGTGAACAGCCTGGAGATGGTATCGGTAAAGGCGCTCAATATTATCTCCAGTTCTGGCAAGCGCCAATTTGACAGTTCTCCAATTTTGGAAAGCGCCAATTTGACAGGAGCTGATCATGGCGAGACGATTTCGTAAAAAAAGGCAAAAGGAAGAATTCGATACGGATATCATGCACCTCTTGAACCTGACACCGATGATGGATATCCTTACCGTTCTCGTGGTCTTTCTGCTCATCACTGCCGTCTTTATGAGCATTACGATCCAGGAATTGAGTGTCCCGACCAATGCCGGCGGAGCGGGCGGCCAGCCGAATTTCGCCATCGAGGTGATTGTCCGCAAGGCAGGACTGGAACTTGCCAACGGGTCACGCGTCGAGGCCGCGATTCCGAAAAAAGACGATAAATACGATGTTGAGCTGCTGTCCAAAATGCTCGTTCGTCTGAAGGCCCAATATCCGCAGAAGGAAGACGCGACAATTCTGCTGGAGCCGAAGATCGAATATGACTATCTGATTCAGGTCATGGATGCGGTACGTGAAGCCGACGTGCGGGCGGAAGGGAGCGAAGAGATCAACAAAATAGTTCTCTTTCCGAAGATATCCATAGGAGACGCACCATGAAAGATACCAGGCGTATGAAACGGTTGGCGCGAAACAACAAAAAAAGCGGAGTGGTCAAAGGTTTAGGTATAAACCTGATACCGATGATGGATGTTCTTTGCGTTCTGGTGTTCTTCCTGCTTTTTCACTCATTCAACAGTACGTTGCCGGATGCGCAGATCGCGCTGCCCGCTTCCGTTGTCGAGGCCAAGCCAAGGGAAACAGTGGCGATCGTGGTCACCCCTGAATTAGTAATGGTTCAGGGCGAAGCCGTGACGAACACCGCTAAGCTTTTCGATGAAAGCATCGGGATAATTTATGAAATAAGAGAGCGACTGGAACAGCTTCGCAGTATCATGGAGGCGAGCACTAAGACGGCTGCCGTAAGCACGGAAGTCACTTTGCTTGCCGATAAAACGATTCCGTTCAAAGTGCTTAAAAAAATAATGTCGACCTGCACGGCCTCTGGATACGGAAAGATTTCCCTCGCCGTCATGCAGAAGGAATCACAAAGATAGTGGGGTTGCCGTGAATACAAACATGTTAGCAGAGGAATTGGCGCACCTTCAGGCACGGATCGAGCAAGTCCAGCAAAAACACAAAGCGCTGGAAGGCGAGTTGCGCGCTGTAGAGACGGAGCTGGAAACGTTTTCCGCCGATAGACAGCGGTTCGATGCATTGCGGGACGTCTGCAATGCGCTCGACAAACTGGGGGGACTGAAAGCGGATGACCTCTTTTGGGAAGGAGTCGCGGAGGCCCGAAACGTCGCCGGGCACCTGGAACGGGCGAGGAGCCAGGTTGCCCGCTTTGAGGGGGAAATCAGCGGAATTCTGGAAAAACGAGCAGCTCTCCAGGG
>DATEVI010000208.1:0-4131 GCA_035281865.1 Geobacteraceae bacterium
GGTTGAGATTACGACACCCCGTTCTTTGAGCAAATACTTTCGTGATTCGGTGTTAAAGAACGCAGAAATTCAATATGCCAGAACATGATCCAACAATTCGCCTGCTGCACATGAGAGATTATGTGAGGAAGGCGATAACTGATTGATTCATGGTTATGACGCTGTCGATTATGACATCCTGTGAGACGCCATTACAAATAACTTCCCGCCGCTTCTTATTGAACTTGAAAAGATTCTATCCCTTGAAGAACAATAAGCCAGAGAATAAATAGCATTAAACCGTGGATAGGGGTCTTGCAATCACGCATCGATGCCTCATGCTTCTTCGCTGCCCGGCTTACAGTCGCATAATGGACCAACAGGTCGCGATTTCCTGCATGGTATAGTTGATTAGGAGATATCCAGAGGATATTATGCTGATCCGCAGCGCCGTTACACCAAAAGGATAAAAAGAAAATTTGATTACCTTGCTGCTGGTATGATATAGTGTAATACCAGAAAAGGAGGCTAATTATGGGCAAAGCAAAAATTGCGATTACATTGGACGAAAATTTTATCGGCGAATTGGACAGACTGGTCGGCGAACATGTTTTTCAAAATCGCAGCCAGGCAATCCAGAATGCTGTCAGTGAAAAACTGACCAGAATGAAGCTCAACAGACTGTCAATAGAATGTGCCAAACTTGAACCGGCATTTGAAAGAGCTATGGCAGAAGAAGGGTTAGCTGAGGATTTGAGCCAATGGCCGGAATATTGAGAGGCGAAATTCGTTGGGCGGATTTGAACCCTGTACGAGGCCATGAGCAGGCAGGCTTGTGTCCCGTCATTATCTTGAGCCGCGATATATTTAACGAACGGTCAGGTACCGTCATAGCTGTAGCGATCACAAGTCAGCCACAAAAGGCCGGGTTCCCACTGACCCTTGAAATGAAGTCCCTCAATTTACCAAAGAAATCATGGATCAAGATCAGCCAAATCCGAACACTTTGCGTAGAGCGAATCGGGAAAGTCATCGCTAAAGCATCTCTGGAAGAGTTGACCCAAGTGATAGAAGGGTTGAATGAAATTATTGCGTAACCAGTACTGTGTCCAATCAGGGAAAGCATAGAGGAGCCGAACCTGTCGTCGCCGAAGATAAATGTTGATTAATTTGACCATTTATATTATCAGGTAGCTTATCATGGAAAAGTTGTTTACCCCTGCATTCCGGCGGTTTGTGAAAAAGCAATTCCTGCCCCTCCGGCTGGCCGTTCAGGATGAAGTGGACAGAATCATCGCCGATCCGGACATTGGAGAATGTAAAAAAGGCGACCTGGCCGGCTTCCAAGTGCATAAATTCAGGTTCCACCGGCAGGAATACCTGATCGCTTATGAAGCAGGGGATGAAAATCTGCTTTTTATCATGATCGGAACGCATGAAAACTTTTACCGGGAACTGAAGAATTACCAGAGGGAGTCTTGACCATGAATGCATCAGCGGAACAAATTTATAAAGACATCGTATTGTTGCCGGTCGCCGAGAGGGAAAGGCTTTTTTCGCTCATCGCCCGTAAAGGTTTTGACAAGGATGATTACACATACGACGAGGTTTTCGGAGATCTCCCTTCGACTATGACCATCAGGGAAAGTTCGGAATACCTCGAAGTTGCGGAAGTAACTGTGCGAAGATGGGCCAAAGAGGGGAAGCTGCCTTTCCATAAGGTCGGTAAAAACTACGTCTTTGGTGTGGATGATCTGAGAAAATTGAAACGAGAGCAACTTCCCAAGCCATGAAGGTCCTCGGAAAGACGCGCAAGGCGTTCATAAAGAGCAGGGGGTGTAGCATTCGGACTGATAATCATTGAGACATCATCATGCCTGCCCATGATATCATCGACAATCGAACAGAGACGCTGGTTGACCATCTCAGTGAGATGCTCGGCACAAGCGAACGGGCGCGGTTTGCCGTCGGCTACCTTTTTCTTTCTGGGTTGACGAGTGTCGCCGGGCGCCTTTTGAACTTGAAGGAACTTCGACTGCTCATTGGCAACACGACCAACCGCGAGACGGTCGAAATGCTGGCGGAGGGATATCGCCGTCTTGATCTTGCAGCGGAAGAGGTCGAGCGACAGGCTTACCCCAAGCGCACGGAAGCCGGAAAGATGGCCCAGGAGACGGCCGGGAATCTCCGGAATTCTGTGGAATTGATGGACCAGACGGACGAGGCGCAGGCGCTGATTGCCGGGCTGATTCAGATGATCCGGGAGAAGCGACTGAAGGTCCGCGTTTACACGAAAGGCCGACTCCATGCGAAGGCGTACATTTGCGACTACGGCAAGGTGTTCGATCCAGTCGGCCAGGAGATTGCCCGGCACGAAAAAGGCATCGCGGTTGTGGGGTCCTCCAACTTGACCCTGGCCGGGTTGACTCACAACACCGAGTTGAACGTGATCGTTCAGGGGAACCAGAACCATCAGGAACTTGTCCGCTGGTTCGATGATCTTTGGAAAGAAGCGCAGGAATTCGACGAAACGCTGATGCTGAAACTCAGGGAATCCTGGGCGGCGGCGCAGGTCAGACCGTACGACATCTACATGAAGACGCTCTTTGCCCTCGTGAAAGACCGGCTGGAGGGCGAGGAAGAGCAGGAACTCCTCTGGGATGACGATATATTCCGCAAATTGGCAGAATTCCAGAAGGTCGCTGTCCGGCAGTCCGTCCAGATAATCAGGGATTTCGGCGGCGGGTTTGTATCGGACGTGGTCGGCCTGGGCAAGAGCTACATCGGCGCGGCCATCGTGAAGCATTTTGAGCGCACGGATCATGCGCGCCCGCTGGTCATTTGTCCCGCGCCGCTCAAGGAAATGTGGGAACGGTACAACGATGTTTACCAACTCAACGCCCAAGTCCTTTCGATGGGGTATCTCCGGGAAGACGACAACGACGGCGTGACCAAGCTCCTGAAGGATTTCCGCTACAAGGATCGTGACTTTGTCCTCGTGGACGAAAGCCATAACCTCAGGCATCCCGACACCCAGCGCTATAAGGTCGTTCAGACGTTCCTTTCCACCGGCCGCCGTTGTTGTTTCCTGACCGCTACGCCCCGGAACAAAAGCGCCTGGGACGTTTACCACCAGATCAAGCTTTTCCATCAGGACGACCGGACGGATATGCCTGTTGACCCGCCCAACCTGAAGGAGTTCTTCAAATTGATTGAGCGGGGTGAAAAGAAATTGCCCGACTTGCTGGCCAACATCCTTGTCCGGCGCACGCGCAACCATATTTTGCGTTGGTATGGTTTCGACGCGGATACACACGAGCCGGTTGATCCCGGTCGTTTTCAGGAATACCTCGACGGCAGGCAGAAGGCCTATGTGCTCGTCGGCGGGAAGCATCAGTTCTTCCCGAAGCGGCATCTTCATACTATCGTGTACAGCATCGAAGAGACCTACCAGGGACTTTACCAGCAGTTGCGCGGTTATCTCGGCAAGGCCCGGAAGGGCAAACCGGCCAAAGCTATGGTGGGGGAACTGTCCTACGCTCGTTACGGCCTGTGGCACTACGTCCACGCCGAGAAACAGAAGAAAGAGCCTTACGTCAGCCTGCAGCGGGCCGGGGCGAATCTGCGCGGCCTGATGCGCGTTCTCTTGTTCAAGCGGTTTGAGTCGAGTGTTTACGCCTTTCAGGAGACCATCCGCCGGTTGCTCAAGATTCACGAGTCGTTTATCAAGGCCATTGACGAGGGCTTCGTCCCGGCAGGCGAGGAGGCGCAGTATATCCTCTATGGAAGCGACACGCTTGAAGAGACCGACTTCATGGACGCCTTGCGCGCGGTGTCGCAACGCTACGACGCAGCGGACTTCGACACGGACACCCTGCGCAGGCACATCGCGCACGACATCGAGATTTTAAAGATGGTCAGGAAGCTGGTTGAACCCATCACCCCCGAGAAAGACGCCAAGCTCCGGACGCTCAAGGCGCGCCTGACCGACAAGCCGTTGAAGGGCGTGAAACGGTTGATCTTCACGCAGTACGCCGACACGGCAAAGTATCTCTACGCCAATCTGAACCCCAGCGACCGCCTCCCCGATGTCGATGTTATCTTCAGCGGGGACAAGAGCAAAGCGCGCGTGATCGGACGGTTCGCGCCGAA
>DATEVI010000209.1:0-2985 GCA_035281865.1 Geobacteraceae bacterium
CTTCTTTGGGCAAATACATTTCTGTCGTTCCAAACCCCTCGATACCGCCACCATGCCATATAGAAGGGCTTTCATAAACATAACCTAAACGCCAGCCATAGCCGTAATCCGCTTCTTTTCCATCTTTCAGCTTATACCTTGTAAAGGCTTTATCAAGGTTTTCTTTTTTTACCAATTTATTGGAATGAACGGCCTGGTGCCATTTAAACAAATCCTCTACAGTGGATTGTATTGCACCAGCCGAGTAAACATGGGTAATGTTCCGGGGTTTGGAGTTTTCAAAACCCCTATCTCCGTAACTATAAGCACCAACCCTGTTTTTAATGACTCTTGTGTCATTAGCGTAAAGTGAATTGGTCATACCAAGTGGCTTGAAAATATTTTCTTCAAGGTATTCCGAATATGGTTTGCCCGTAATTTGTTCGATGATATGACCCAGCAAAAAATAACCTGAATTACTGTATTCCCATTCTGTACCTGGGGCAAAACGCATCGGTAAGTTCTTGAAAAAGTCAATTACTTCGTTTGGTGTGCAGTCCAATGCTAGCTTCTTTTCAGGGTCTTTCATACCTGAAAAATTATGAATACCCGATGTATGCGTCAGCAAATGCTCCATGGTGATTTTATTTCCCTGTGTAGGATAATCGGGAATAAACTTTGTGATTTCATCCTGCAAATTTAATTTTCCCTGTTCCATCAATTGCAATATTGCCACCGCAGTAAATTGTTTACCAATAGAGGCAACCCAGAAAACATTATCCGCTTGCATGGGTACGTCTAGCTCCAAATTAGCCATCCCGAAAGCTTTTTTGTAGATGATCTGACCGTTTCGGGAGACCAACACGGCTGCCCCCGGCTCATGGGGCTTGAATTGTTCTGACAACATCTTGTCAAAGGTGTCGGTAAGCTGCTTGAGATCCTTTTGCTGTGCACTTGCAGGCGAGGAGGAAAGGATAGAAGCGAGAATCAGTACATGAGCGAGAACGATTGTTACCTTTTGCATTTGGTGTCCTTCAATGATTTATGATTACGGAATTGAGCCTGAACTGCACAACCCGGCTGATTCTCGATAGTCTTCCTGTGGTTTTGCCGCACTATCACATCCACAAGCCGGGGTTGATCTACTAAAATGACAGCACGTCCGGCAGAAAGAAAAACACAAGTATCGCAAACGAAAGCAGAACAATTCCTATGTTCACGGGACGGTATTTCATTGTGATGAGAAGTTCCTTTCGTTCTCTTACAGTGGTAAAGTGGCAGAATGCCAACAGGTTCATGACCATTGCGGTGCAAGGGAGTCCTAAGACAATGACCGGAATCAAGAAGGTCAGGACCGGATTCTCGTCAACAGCAGCAATGAGACTACCGATGACATTGAGAAACCCCCAGGAGATTGCCAGTTCGTGTTTCAGTATGGACGTAACTGCGATGATGATCGGAGGGATCAGCAGCCATAATCCCGCCTTTGATGATCGCTTGTACCTGAGCAGCGGGATCTTCAATTCCTCCTGATGTGTCAAATGTTCTGGCATCGGCGGATCTATTCCGCTGAGCATTTTTTCAAGATCTTCTTTTTTCATCTGCTCTCCCTCCATATTCTTTTTTCAGTTTATCCACTCCCCTGGAGAGGAGCGATTTAACGGTTCCTGTTTTCTTGCCGAGGATGACCGCGATCTCCTCGATCGATTTCTGCTCATAGAATCTTAGCGCAAGCGCCTCTTGATACTTTGTGTCGAGCTTTTTCATGAGCTCATTGATCTTCACAAAATCCTGATGCCGTTGAAGATCCTCCTCCAGCAGAATCCTTTCCGTCTCCGCGTTCGAATAATCCGTTATATCGACACCGTACTCCTCATGTATCCTGTTTATCGACTCCGGGAGGTATTTACGGCTATTGAAGTATTTATTTGTTTCGTTTGTCGCGATCCTGTAGAGCCAGTGCAGAATTGAGATGTTGCGCCACGTGAATTTCCCGATACCGGTGTATGCTTTCAGGAAGGTTTCTGCCGCAATATCTTTGGCCGCATCATAGTTTGCAGTTCTTCTGAAAGCATATCCGAAAATGCTCTTATAAAACGCCTCATAGACCTCGGCGAATTTCTGAGGATCGGCTTCAATTTCCTGAAGTAACTTCTCTTCGTTCAAAATAGAATGTTCTTCCTAACCCAGTATATGAGTATAATCGTGAAAGCAGAAAAAGGTTGCACTTTTCGATTTCCGCAAAAAGAAAAACCCGGCCATGGGCCGGGTTCCTCTTACTCTTCGAAGCGGCGGGCAGGGAGGAGCTTCCTGGCATGCGGTCATGTGTATCCGAACAGGGCCGGAAAGACGATCACCACAACAGCGGCCCACACGGCGTAGACGGGCAGGTAGTCCGTCTGCCACCGTTCGAGGTCCGTGAATGATCCGCGTTCCCTGAGAAAGCGGATGTACAGAACGGCAGACCACGCAAGATTGGCAAGAAGGATCATGTTCACGCCCAGAGCGGCCACCCGGTTGGGGGTGAAGCCGAATTCGGTGATGCGCGCTGCGATGGCCCACAGGGCAACCGCGTCGGCCAACAGCGCACTCACCACCAGCACGACCTGCATCACATCGAAGGGGCCGGCAGGCATTCGCGGGTCACGCGCTGAGACAGAATAGAGCAGCAAGCCCAGGACGACCACCAGCAGCAGGTCGAAGGCGATGAGGAGTTCGCGCTCGATGTTCACGCCGCGTCCTGTCAGAACCAGCGTTACGAGGAACGTGACCAGTAATATGGCGAAGAAGGGGGTGAAGAGACGCGTCAATACGGGAGCCATGTTCTCGATCACGCTCTGCTTGGCCTCCACCAGCCAGGAAGCGACAAGGGCAGCTCCGGCGGCTCCGCACGGCAGCAGCCACGACTGGATGAACCACCCGGCATCGATCCCGATGGTCTTGAACATCATTATCAGGAACCCGGTGAAGACCCCGCCGCCAAGGGCGATCAGTACGTAATAAATG
>DATEVI010000210.1:0-2455 GCA_035281865.1 Geobacteraceae bacterium
AACGGACTGACCACGCCTTTGCGGACAAGCCACAAATAGGCCGTCCAGCTCGTAACCGTGCAGAGAATCGCCACCGGCAGGAGCATATCCGGAATGTCTGACGCATAGGTGGACATCAGTTTATTTTGCCTGAGCATTTCGCCGAAAAAGCCGGCAATCCGCGTATCCAGATAATTGTGACTGAAGACGATCAATATGACGGACGCCGCAAGACAGGCGACAAGCTTTGCGTTGCTATCGTTATTATCTGAAAATGTCATTATGATTCACTGGATTACGGTTGTTGACCCCTATTCCTCGATCTTTTTGTTGAAAAGCACGATGGCCAGGGTAAATATGACCGAGGCCGTCACGACGAGGCTAAAGGCATAGAGCGATGCGATCTTGCCGAACAGAAGCGCTTGCCGTGCCCCTTCGAAAATGGCCGTGGTGGGCAGCGCCTTGATGAACGGCAGAATTGCGGAGGGGTATGAGGAAAGGGGAAAAAATATTCCCGACATGAAGATCAGCGGAACAATGACGACACCCTGCATCCTGCCGATATTTTCCGGTTTCTCGATGATGGTCCCGCAGATGGTGCCCAGGCAGGAAAAAATGATAGAGCCGAACACTATGAAAAAGAGATATGCCAGGAGATGAGGCAGCTCGAAACGGAACGGCGTGAGCAGGAAAATCACCAGGGCAACCGCGACACCCTTGATGGCGCCGTGGGAAAAGCCGCAGAATATCTTGCCGATGACGATGTCGTACACGGTTATCGGCGTGACCCGGTACTCTTCGATGGTGCGCTGCACCTTCCGATGAAACCACATGCTCCAGGCGCTTTCGTCGAATGCCGCGTTCACGCTGGTCATGGATATTAGACCCGGCGCAATGAAAATTGCGTACGGTATCCCTTCCACATCGGCTATATAGCCCTTGAGCCCAACTCCGAAGGCAAGGTAGAGGGTGATCGGATACGCAAGTACCGCCACCAGTTCGGAGAAGATGCTCCGGCGCAGGACCAGCATGTCCCTTCTCCATATGGAAATGGCGCCCCTCAGCATGATCCTCCCTGGTACAAAACATTCATTCCCGGACCTTCCTTCCCGTAAGCTCGATAAAAACATCCTCCAGCGAAGGTTCCTGCAGGCAGATGCCTTTTATGTCCGAACTGCCAATGCTGTCCATCAGCGGCTTCAGGGACTTTTCATCGCTCAGCTCCAGCCTGAAGCTGTTTCCTTTCCTGCCCAGGGATTTCACGAAGGGGAGGGTTTGAAGAATCTCTTCGTATCTGTCCGAATTGGCCCTGAATTCGAGTTCGTAGACGTGGGCGTGGGCAAAGGCCTCCTTCAGCTGGGCGGCGGTTCCGTCAACCAGGGCTTTTCCGTGGTCCATGATGACGATCCGGTCGCACAGTGCGTCAGCCTCGTCCATATAGTGGGTAGTGAGAAATATGGTCATTTTCGTTCTGAGGGATTGGATATAGTCCCAGAGAGCCCGCCGTGACTGCGGGTCAAGGCCCGTCGTCGGCTCATCGAGAAAGAGTACCAGAGGATTATGGACAAGCGCCCGTACAGCCACCAGGCGACGCTGCATTCCCCCGGAATAGGTGTCCGGAAAGTCGTGCTGCCGCCCGGACAGCCCGGTGAGCTCCAGAAGCTCATCTATACGGGGATTGTATTCACTGGCGTGAAGGCCGTGCATGCGCGCATGCAGGACGAGATTTTCCCTGGCCGTGAGATAGCGGTCCAGGTTGTTTTCCTGCGGCACCACCCCGATGATCCGGCGCACGGATTTCCCGTCGGTCAGCACACTGCGTCCTTCGACCAGAGCATTGCCGGAAGTCGGCCGCATCAACGTAGTCAGAATCTTGATCAATGTGGTTTTACCGGCGCCGTTCGGCCCCAGGAGCCCGAAAATGGTGCCCCTGTCCACATCGAGGGAGAAATCCTTCACTGCCTGAAGGCCGTTGAAAGACTTGCTTATCGATTGTACGGAGATCGCGTTATCCATGTCACGGCAGCGTAAAATAAAATGTCGCCCCTTTGCCAACCTCGCCATGGGCCCAGACTTTTCCGCCATGGCGGTCGATTATACGTTGAACGGTGGCAAGCCCTATTCCGTAGCCGGCAAATTCTTCCTCGCTGTGTAGACGCTGAAAGGCGCCGAAGAGTTTGCCGGCAGAGGTCATATCAAAGCCGACCCCGTTGTCCCGGACGAAATAGGCCTTTTGTCCTTCCGCATCGGCTGTGCCGAATTCGATTACTGCTTTTTCATTCTTCTGGGTATATTTCCACGCATTGCCGAACAGGTTTTCCATCAATACTTTCAGCAAGCGTTTGTCTCCCCTGGTCTTCAAATCGTGTTCGATAACAAATTTCACCCGGCGCTCCGGCCGAGCCTGCCTGAGGTCGGCGGCGATTATCGTGGCCATGTCGCTGAGGTTTATGCTTTCCCGGCTCAATTCGCTCTG
>DATEVI010000211.1:0-4987 GCA_035281865.1 Geobacteraceae bacterium
GCGTCGATCGTGGACTTGCGTTACAGGATGAGTGAGGTTCTGAATGCTCTCGCGCGGAGAGAACGTGTGCAGATTCTCTACCATGGCAAAGTAAAGGGGATAATTGTCCCGGCTGAGGAAGAAACCGGGGTGAAAGTTGCCGACCATCCGTTCTTTGGTCTCGATAAAGAACACCGGCCTGTTGAAGAAATCATGGATGAATTGAGAGGCGGTCGGCACCGTGATCTTTGATACGGACATATTTATCTGGGTAGAACGGGGGAACGGGAAGGCCGCCGACCTGATTGACGCCTCTCAGGGGCGATATCTTTCGGTTCAGACCTATCTGGAATTGCTCCAATGCGCCAAGGATCGCAAGCAACAGCGTCTTACCAAACAATTCATCGCCGATCTCGGCTTCACCGTTCTTCCCCTCACGGAAAACATCGGTCATAGGGCGCTAATCTATATCGAAGAGTACGGACTTTCTTCCGGTATGCGGGCAGGAGACGCCATAATCGCCGCAACAGCCGTGGAAAACAATCTGCCTCTCGCAACCGGCAACGGCAAGCATTTTAAGGCTGTGAAGGAGCTCAATCTGGCAGTATTCAAGCCGTAGGTCCCACATAACACTTCAGCAGTCGGCTGATAATTATTTCAAGAAAAATGTACTTCGATTTTCAGCCCTACCATCGTCACGACGTGGCCAAAATGAAGGAAAGGCTTCTGAAGGAGGGCCGTGGAAAAGTCCCCACTCCCCTTGTGGGAGAGGGTTAGGGAGAGGGGTAATGTTAAAGATTGCAATAAATAACGTGATAATGCTGCCTCGTCCATTGTGAGAGGGCGGAATGGCACCGCCCCTGCCACTTGCGAAAACATCGCGGAAACTAGATATTGACTTTCCCCTTCCGTATTGTTAGGATTCCACGGTTTTGAACAATCTATGCCGTTTCTGCATCGAAAAGTCTCGTTACGGACGGCGTCCTCAATGTTTCAAGAAAGCAAAAAAAGTGACAAGTATCAAAAGCATAGAGGCCCCCTTGCCAAAGGGGGTTACTGATTTTCTCCCGGAAAAAGCCGCCAAGATCGGCTATATCGAGGAAAAGATCCGCAGGGTCTTCGAGCTCTGGGGGTTCAGGCGGCTGATCACGCCTCTCCTCGAGTTTCAGGATGTCCTGTCACTCGGCATGGGAGAAGAATTGAAGGGAAAGGCCTTCCGTTTCGATGATCGGCAAAGCGGAAAGCTTCTGGTTATCCCCCCTGACATTACCCCCCAAGTGGCCCGTATTGTGGCC
The DNA here is from genome assembly GCA_035281865.1 of Geobacteraceae bacterium. Classification (GTDB taxonomy): domain Bacteria; phylum Desulfobacterota; class Desulfuromonadia; order Geobacterales; family Geobacteraceae; genus CAIWTU01. Next base: position 1,275 of record DATEVI010000211.1, read on the forward strand.
ACGAGAATGCACGGTTATCCGCTTCCCCATAGACTGTATTACAACGGAAGGGTTTTGCGCCACACCGAGATGCAATCCGGTCGAAGTCGGGAAGTATTTCAATCGGGCGTGGAACTGATCGGCCTCGAATCCCCGGAAGCGGATGCCGAGATGATCGCCATGGCTGTCGAGGTAATGAAGGGGCTCGGTTTCGATGATTTCAAGGTCGATATAGGGCAGGTGGAATATTTTCGCGGAATTATGGATGCCTCAGGGGTGGGGCACCAAGACAGGATGTCTTTGCAGGAGGCGATCGGAAAGAAGGACGCATCTGCGGTGAAGGGAATTCTCGAACATGCGGACCTTTCGGATTCGATAAAGGAAGGAATCGCCGCGCTGCCGCGACTTTTCGGCGGTCGGGAAATCCTGGCGGATGCGGCTCGGGTCGCCGGCAACGACCGGTCCAGGAAAGCCCTGGACAATATTATCGAGGTGCTGGATATTCTCGATATCTACGGGGTCAGCGATTATCTGACCATCGATTTGGGCGAAATACGCGGACTTGATTACTATACCGGAATCACCTTCGAGGGTTTTGTCAGTCACCTCGGGGAAGAGGTTTGCGGTGGCGGACGCTATGACAATCTTACGGCGAAATATGGCTTTCCGGCGCCCGCTACCGGGTTTGCCTTTAATATTCTGGCCCTGTTGAATGCCCTTGAAAAGCGGCCGGACGTGGAAGCGAGTAAAACAAAGGATTTTCTGGTCTTCAACCTCAAAGAAGACAGACGCGAAGCCCTTGAAATCGCAAGGTGTCTGCGCGGCAGAGGATATACGGTGGCAAGGGATATAATCCGGAGAGATTTTGACAATTCCCTTGCCTATGCCAAAAGAATGAATATCCTGCGGATGATGGTGATTGGCGGTGACTATTGTGCTGATGATGAGGTGTACATTGTGCGGGTTGCCGATAAAAAAGGAATCGCCGTCAGGAAAAACGAATTGCGGAACAGGGATTTTGCGCTTGATTGAGCGTCCCTGCAAGGAGAATAATTAATGGCTAATGTTGTCATTGTCGGCGCCCAATGGGGTGACGAAGGCAAAGGAAAAGTGGTTGATATATACACTGAGTTTGCCGATGATGTGGTGCGATTTCAAGGTGGAAATAACGCCGGGCACACCCTGGTTGTGAATAATGAGAAGGTCATTTTGCACCTCATTCCATCGGGAATTCTGCATTCGGGGAAAAGATGCATAATCGGCAACGGCGTTGTTCTCGACCCTGAAGTTTTCATTACCGAAGTGAATAATCTCAAGGCCAGGGGACGGCTTGAGGACGACAGTTGTCTGCTCCTGAGTGAATCACTGCATCTCATCATGCCGTATCACAAGAGAATAGACATTGCCCGCGAAGCGAAAAGCGGTGAAAGAAAAATAGGTACGACCGGGCGCGGCATAGGCCCGTGCTACGAAGACAAGATTGCCAGAAGGGGTGTAAGGCTGATGGACCTTCTGGATAAAGACCGGTTTGCCCAGAAGCTGAGGGAAAATCTCGAAGAGAGAAATTTCATCCTTGAGAAATATTTAGGGGAACAGCCCTTCACTTTTGACGAAATATATGATCAATATGCAGGATTCGCCGACATTCTCAGGAGATATGCGGCGGATACAGCAATGGTATTGCATCAGGACATTAAGTCCGGCAAAAAAGTGCTGTTCGAAGGTGCGCAGGGGACAATGCTCGACATAGATTATGGCACGTATCCCTTTGTAACCTCGTCTTCCACGTGCGCGGGCGGAGCATGTACGGGAAGCGGCGTAGGTCCGAGAGATATTCATGAAATAATCGGTATTTCAAAGGCATATGTCACCCGCGTTGGAAGCGGCCCTTTCCCCACGGAGCTTGAAGATAAAGATGGGGAGAGATTGCGCGATTCAGGCCGTGAATTTGGATCCACTACCGGCCGCCCCAGACGTTGCGGATGGTTCGATGCGCCTGTTGTCAGATATGCAGTCCGTATCAACGGGCTTACGGGAATTGCGCTGACCAAGCTTGATGTATTGAGCGGGTTTGATAAGATAAAAATATGTACGGGATATGTATGTCAGGGGAAAATTGTAGAAGAGTTGCCTGCTTCCCTGGAAACTTTCTCCGACTGCCTGCCCATTTATGAGGAAATGCCCGGATGGTCGTCGGATATCAGTGGTGCAAAAGCATTATCCGATTTGCCTGTCCAGGCTCGCAACTACATAAAACGCCTCGAGGATCTGGTAGGATGTCCGATTGTGCTCGTTTCAGTGGGCGCACGACGCGAAGATACACTTCTTCTGAAGAACCCGTTTGAGTGAAAAGGCAAAAATATTATTTGAGACAAAAAAGTATTGACATGTTGCAAAAAAATTACTATAAAGTGTTTCTTGTTTAATTGAGCCGCTAGCTCAGTCGGTAGAGCACCTGACTTTTAATCAGGTGGTCGTTGGTTCGACCCCAACGCGGCTCACCATGTCCCCTTCGTCTAGCCCGGCCCAGGACACCGCCCTTTCACGGCGGCGACACCGGTTCAAATCCGGTAGGGGACGCCAAAAAATCAAAGAGGGTTAACCATCACGGTTAACCCTCTTTTTTTTGGCTTTTTGTTTGCAAGATGGGTGAAATAGCCTTGGATGATTTCTTATTCCAGTATGCATAGGGTACCCGCCAGGGGTACCCCTACAAAATTTCATCATCGATTATCTTGGGACAGTGATTACCGGGTATCCGTGTTCACAATCAGTGGAAACTATGAAATATGACCCAGATACACATCACCGCCGCTCCATTCGCCTGAAGGATTATGACTACTCCCGCAATGGTGCTTATTTTTTGACATTGTGCACGTTTGATCGTGGCTGTTATTTCGATCAGTTTCCCCAATTACGGAAAATCGTTGGCAACCAATGGCATGGTATACTGGAAAGGTTTCATAATGTGATTCTGGATGAATATGTGATCATGCCGAACCATTTTCACGGGATAATTATAATTCGCGATGATCAAAATGACTGTAGGGATACCCCTTGCGGGTATCCTTTGCCAATGCAACAGCGAAAAGATGCCCTCCAAAATCGACATCTGGGTGACATTGTTGGCGCATTCAAATCCATCTGTGTCAATTCATGGTTAAAGGTCATTGCGGCAGAAAACATTAACGCCAGGGGAAAATTCTGGCAGGACAACTATTTCGAACACATTATTCGCAATGATTATGAAATGAATCGCATCCGTCGTTACATTGCCGACAATCCCTTCCAATGGGAATTTGACAGGGAAAACCCAACATCAGACAAATTCGTACACCCGAAACAAACAGAAAAATGGATGATCTAGCTTGTCAACGCGACGTTTACAAGGAGGGCACCCGCAAGGGGTGCCCCTACCCACGATCAACAGATGCGTTTCAAAATTTTGTGAAGGAAAGAAACAACATGAAAAACAAAGCAATATCATTTGTCGCCTGGTCGGGAACGGGGAAAACCACGCTTTTGGAAAAGGTGATCCGGGAGCTGAAGCATCGGGGCTACAAGGTTGGGACGATAAAATACGACAGTCATGGATTTGACATCGACAAGCCGGGAAAAGACAGCTTTCGGATGGCTGCCGCCGGAGCGGATACCGTGATACTGGCATCCGGTGAGAAGCTGGCTATGATAAAACGACACGACACTGTTCCATCCATAGAGGATATCCTGGCTAA
>DATEVI010000212.1:0-4323 GCA_035281865.1 Geobacteraceae bacterium
GTTCCTTGAGAGCAGCCGCACGGCTATGAGAGATCGAGGGTTGTAGTAGCCGGTTCCGATATATTCTCCTCCGGCATTGAAAACCTCCGCGGATTCTCCGGCAATCTTCTCCCCGGATATTTCCGCGATTTCGTTGCTGAATATCCACGGGTGCCCGCTTTTTGCCCTTCTGTCGGCTCCACGTTGCAGTCTGATGTGTACCATACCGTTATCCCCTGTTCCAATAAGTTACATTTTTGTAGGCAGCGGATATACAAATCCGGCATCCCCGGCAATTCAAAAAGGACACAAAAAAACCCTCTCTGAGGAGGGAAATCTTTTGTGTCGTATAATCCCGATTACAGCTTAATCGAAGATTCCGATGATCTTTTTTGCCAGCGGGTGGATGACGCTGTAATGTACCTCGACTCCATCCCTCTTGCCGCTAATGATTCCCTTGTTCTTCAAGAGAGCCAGATGCTGGGAGACTGTTGCCTGGGGCAGCCCGAGGCATTCCCAGATATATTTTACGTTGCACTCCTTGGAGCACAGGCCGGCCACGATCTTGAGCCGTACCGGATGTCCGAGCACCTTGAGGATCTCGGCTTCATCCGTGTAATCTTTATTCTTGTCGAATCTCATTTAACCCTTCCTTTTTCCTGCAAGAAATCCGCATATATCTATATTGTTAAAGGGATGATTTGTCAAGAAAAAGCTTGTATTTATGGAAACCGGGCGAAAATTATCTGAACAGCTTCTCACTGAAATGACAGGATGCCAGATGCCCCGGTTCTTTTTCTTCAAGGGGTGGGGGAACTTCGGCACAAACGGGCAGTTCGGCGTACGGGCAGCGGGTGTGGAAAGGGCACCCTGACGGCGGATCAAGGGGAGAGGGTATGTCGCCCCGCAAAATGATCCTTTTCCGTCTGGAATCCGGATCAATTTGAGGCATGGCCGAGATGAGCGCTTCAGTATACGGATGCAGGTAACCGGAAAAAACATCATCACGCCTGCCGTTTTCGACGATTTTTCCCAGATACATGACCAGAACCCTGTCGCACATATGGCGTATCACGGAAAGGTCGTGGGCTATGATCAGGAAAGATAGGGAATATTCGGATTTCAACTGTTGCAGAAGGTTGATTATCTGAGCCTGAATGGACAGGTCCAAAGCCGACACCGGCTCATCGGCAACGATAAGACGCGGAGAGACGGCTAGAGCCCTCGCAATACCTATTCTCTGTCTCTGCCCGCCGGAAAATTCGTGTGGATAACGGTCGTAATGTTCTTTGGAAAGGCCGACCTTGTTCATAAGCTGGACAACAGTGTCCCGATAGGAGGACGGCGCAGTCAGCCGATGTATCACCAGCGGCTCCCCGATGATGTCCCCAACTCTCATCCTGGGGTTGAGGGACGAGTAAGGGTCCTGGAAGATCATCTGAACGTCTTTGCGAAATGCGGCTCTCCCGGATTTGTCCAATGTATTCAGTGCCCTGCCGCGGTAAAAGATCGTCCCTTCATCGGGTTCCAGAAGGTTGACAAGAATCTTGCCGGCGGTTGATTTACCGCATCCCGATTCACCCGCCAGCCCCACTGTCTCTCCTTCATAGAGGCGGAGGTCTATACCGTCCAGTGCCTTCAATTGCTGTGGCTTTGCAAAGGCGGAAGTCTTTACTGAAAAGTATTTTCGCAGTCGTGAAGCTTCGATAATCGGCGTCATGAATATTTCCAGCAACGGACCATGTGACCCTTGCCGACCTCCCGTAATTCCGGCGCTTGCGTCTTGCACTCCCAGCTCTTCCTCGGACAGCGATCGCAGAATCCGCAGCCGGGCAAGTCTCCCAGAAGGCTTGGAACGTGACCCGGAATAGTCTGAAGAGGCATTCCTGGTTGTGTTCTTTGTGGGAGGGAGGCAAGAAGGCCTTCGGTGTAAGGATGAAGGGGATTCCTGAAGATCTCGGCGGTGTCAGCCGATTCCACGATTCTGCCCGCGTACATGATGGCGATACGGTGTGCCCTTTCCGCAACTACGCCCAGATCGTGGGTGATGAGGATCAACCCCATGTCCCGTTCTGTTTTCAGGCGGTCCATGAGTTCCAGTATCTGTGCTTGAATGGTGACGTCGAGGGCGGTGGTCGGTTCGTCGGCAATCACCAGGTCGGGCCGGCAGGAGAGTGCCATCGCTATAATCACCCGCTGTCTCATGCCGCCACTCAACTGGTGGGGATAGTCCCTATATCTCGCTGCGGGAGAAGGAATGCCCACCAATTCGAGCATCCTAACCGTCTGTTCGTTCGCCTCGCTGTCGGTCAGCCCGAGATGGAGCCTGAGTCCTTCCGCAATCTGTTCGCCGATGCGGAAAACCGGGTTCAGAGAGGTCATGGGTTCCTGAAAAATCATGGAAATGCGGTTGCCCCGTATGCCGCGCATCTTCTCTTCCGACAGGAGAAGGAGGTCGCTCCCTTCAAAGAAAACCTCACCCGCGACAGTACGTCCGGGTGGCGCAACAAGACGCATGATGGAGAAAGCCGTAACGCTTTTTCCGCATCCGGATTCTCCCACAATTGCAAGGGTTTCCCCGCTTGCCAGGGTAAAGCTGACGTCGTCAACGGCCCTTACGATTCCCCGTGAGAGGAAAAAATGGGTTTTGAGCCCTTTGACTTCAAGAATGGTCTTCACAATAATTCCTTACGGAAAAATGCATTAGTTTGCATAAACGCCTTGATGACGTCGTGGCGCCTGTCAGGGAGTTGCGTGAACTGTCGAGCAAAATGTATGAGCCTGATGGTGGAGTGGCACTTCTTTCCAAGAAAAAAATTTGCCGGGAGAGATTTTATATATCACGAATCAGGGGAAGGAGCAACTCCGAGCTGGTGAATGGCCGGACGATTGATGGTCAGGTCTTGTCCGTTAATTGAGTAGTTAGGTGGGCAACTAGGCAAAGTTGCGATAAGTCTCGGAAACGATGTCGGAATCGGATATAAGAGCGTCGAAGGCACCGCCTTCAACGAGTTCGACGAAATGGTTAACGAGATCGGAATCATGCTGTTTTCCGGCATTGTCCATGAGTTCTCTCATGGCCTCGTCACGTGACAGTGCCCTGCGGTAGGGGCGGTCGGAAGTCATGGCGTCGAATGCGTCGGCTATGGCGAGGATGCGCGATTCCACAAGTAGTGTTTCCCCTGGAATACCGAAGGGATATCCCTGTCCGTCAACCCGCTCATGATGCTGGCCTATGCAGATGCTCACATCTCTGAGGAAATCCAGAGACTCCAGGATTTTCATGCCGATCAGGGGGTGCTTGCGAAGGCTGTAAGTCTCTTCCTGTGACAGTCGTTTATCCTTATTGAGCAGGTACTCGTCGATGCCGATTTTGCCTATATCGTGAAGGATTGCAGCGCGTTCGAGAATTTCTATCCTGTTTGGGGGGAGGTTGATCTTCTTGGCCAATTCCAGGGAATAGATGCTTACCCGCTCGGAATGTACTCTGGTGTTGCTGTCGCTCGCATCCATTATCGAGACCAGTGCATTAACTATGTTCATGCAAACTTTCTGTTGTTCTTCGTGAAGTTTTGCGTTTTTTATGGCAAAGCTCGCCTGAGATGCTATCGTAGTCAGCATATCCATGTCGTCTGACGTGTACACTGCTTCGTCAGTTCTGTTTACTACCGACATTGTGCCGATAATTTCGTCCCTCAATGTGAGAGGAACACAAATCAGGCTTTTCTGTTCATGGCCGAGCATGCTCTGTTTGGTAAATTGGGGTGTATATTCAATATTTCGAATTAGAACCGGTTTGCGTGTATTCAGTACCCATGTGGAAACACTTTTTGGTAAAAGCGGGAACTCCCCGCGAATTGCCGATTTGCCGGAATGATCGAGATGGGCACGTACCTGAAATTTTTTCTGGCCGTGGTCATAAAGAAGCACATACCCGATTTGCGAATCCAGAGTTTTCATTGTAACCTCAAGGAGGTTGTAAAGGAGCCTGTCCAACTCCATGGTCGAGTTGGTCGCCATTGCAACCTTATGAAGGGCGGACAATCTTTGCTCTGTCTTGAACCGATGTAGTTTCTCCATAAACTCAAGCCCTCGCGTCTCATTCTGGCGTGGAGTGTATCAATTTTACGATCGAAACGGCACAGTATACAGCGAATTTAAATTAAGCGTTTGACATACAGCAATTAGCATGCCATCTCTGTTGTCGGCGCCTGCAAGTCATTTCTGTTCTTTTGTCCTGCGGCAAAGCCTTGTTCCAGTGCATGGCTGCGGAAATATTGTCAGACGTTGCAAAAGGCTTCCGGTAGCTTGTCGAAAGCATTTACCGGAAACATTCGTTCCTGA
>DATEVI010000213.1:0-2337 GCA_035281865.1 Geobacteraceae bacterium
ATGACCACAAGCACGAGCATCTCGACCACAGCGATGTCGCATCTAAGACGATTGCCGTGGAAACCGATATCTTGGCCAAAAACAACAGGCTTGCGGACGGAAACCGGGCACTCTTCACAAAGAAAGGTGTTTTTGTTCTGAATCTGGTAAGTTCTCCGGGCTCGGGCAAAACAACGATCCTGGAAAGGACCCTTCGCGACCTGAACGGAAAACACAGTTTCGCCGTAATCGAGGGTGATCAGCAGACGGACAACGATGCAGTCCGCATTGCCTCGACCGGGGTTCCGGTGAAACAGGTAAACACGGGAGCGGGTTGTCACCTTGATGCGCACATGGTCTGCCATGCGGTGGATAATTTTGATATGGATAATCTGGACATCCTGATGATAGAAAATGTCGGCAACCTGGTCTGTCCGGCCTCTTTCGACCTGGGGGAAAATCACAAGGTTGTCGTGCTGAGTATTACGGAAGGCGAAGACAAACCGCTCAAATACCCGAGCATGTTTCACAATGCGGATGTAATGCTGCTCAACAAGGTCGATCTTCTGCCTCATCTGGATTTCGATGCCGAGAAATGCAAGGCCTTTGCCCGCCGTGTCAACCCGGGCATACTCATATTCGACGTTTCCAGCAAGACCGGGGAAGGGATGGACGCCTGGTACGAATGGCTGGCGACGGGTGCCAGGAAAGGGCGGTAGAAGGCATTTGATAAAGCCACTACACGCGGATCAAATCTGATCTTTTCCCCTCACCCCTGCCCTCTCCCTCAGGGAGAGGGTGGCCAAGGGCCGGGTGAGGGAACAACGCTGTCATTGAAAATAGCGGAGTATCCCCCCATTAAGAGAATAAAGGTTCATATCGAAGGAATAGTTCAGGGCGTCGGTTTCCGTCCCTTCATCTACCGGCTGGCAAACAGTTACCGGTTGACCGGGTGGGTAATGAACACTCCCTCGGGAGTGGTCCTGGAGGTCCAAGGGGCGGTAGGGGACGTGGACGGTTTCCGGAGTGCGATTCCTGAACAGGCGCCTCCCCTGGCTGTCATAAGTTCCTTCCGGGTTGAGGAAATCCCCCCGGCCGAACAGAGCGGTTTCGTAATCAGGGAGAGCGGCGGGAGCGGTGGCGAGGTACAGATCGCGCCCGACTGCGATGTCTGTCCCGACTGCCTGGACGAGCTGTTCGACCCGAAAGACCGACGCTACCGCTATCCCTTTATCAACTGCACCAACTGCGGTCCCAGATATACCATCATCAAAGGCATTCCCTATGACCGGGCATATACGACCATGGCCGGTTTCGTCATGTGCGACGACTGTCGCGCCGAATACGAAGATCCAGCTCATCGCCGATTCCATGCCCAACCGAACGCCTGTCCGGTGTGCGGCCCGTCCCTCACCCTGCTCGATTCCGGAGGAAAACAGGTGGAAGGCGATCCGCTGGACATGGTAATCGATCTGCTGAAGGAAGGGAAGATTCTCGCCCTGAAAGGGCTCGGTGGATACCACCTTGCTGTCGATGCCTGCAACGACGAGGCTGTCAGGGAACTGAGAAGGCGCAAAAAAAGGGACGAAAAGCCATTCGCCGTCATGTCTCCGGGTCTGGCTGAAATTGACGAATACGCCCACTTCGACGAAACCGAAAAGAAGCTGCTCCGGGGACCGGAACGCCCCATCGTGCTGCTCCGGAAGAGGGAGGGGAATCCGGTTGCACCCCTGGTGGCGCCGACCAACGGTTATTTCGGCGTAATGCTGCCATACACGCCGTTGCACCACCTGCTGCTCCGGGACAATTTTACCGCCCTGGTGATGACGAGCGGCAATCTGTCGGATGAACCGATCTCCTACCGGGATGACGAGGCGTTTCAGCGTCTTCCGCACATTGCCGATTTCTTCCTGACCCACAACCGCGAGATCCATACCCGCACCGATGATTCGGTGATCCGGGTGTTTCAGGGCAACCTCATCTTCCTTCGTCGTTCGCGGGGCTATGTGCCGAGAAGCATAACCCTGCCGCAGGTCCAGAAGAGCGTTCTGGCGGTGGGCGCCGAGCTGAAGGGTACGGTTTGCCTGACCCGGGGAGACAAGGCCTTTCTCAGCCAGCACATAGGGGACCTGCAGAACGCCGCGACGCTCCGTTCCATGGAAGAGACTGTCGGCCATCTGGAGGGGATCCTGAAAATCCGGCCGGAAATCGTGGCCCATGACCTCCATCCCGACTATCTTTCAACAGCCTATGCCCACGGTATAAATGAGCTGCCGCGAATCGCCGTGCAGCACCATCACGCCCATCTCGCTTCCTGCATGGCGGAAAACGGCCTGGAAGGAGAAGTCATCGGTGTGA
>DATEVI010000214.1:0-3477 GCA_035281865.1 Geobacteraceae bacterium
CCCTTGAAACAGGCCGCACACATCAGATAAGGGTGCACCTGTCGGAGGCCGGCCATCCGCTTGTCGGGGACTCTGTTTATGGCGGGGGCGGACGGCTTGCTGATGTCCGGGACCCGGTGCTGCGAAAGCTTGTCAGGGAGCTGGGGCGTCAGGCTTTGCATGCCGGGACGCTGGGCATTATTCATCCGTCAACCGGGGTTTATATGGAATTTGACGCGGACATCCCCGATGACATGGCCCACATAATCGAATACCTGGAACAGACCGGACGAAATGCAGCATGAAACCGTATCGTTCGCCGTATAAGGAGCTTTAATGTGAAAAGCATAAGAGCAGGAAAGATTCAGTACCTGGAGCCGAAGTCATTTGCCGGTACAGGCGTATCCATACAAGGTTTCACTACCCGTCACGAGGGGGTCTCCCGTCCGCCGTACAACTCGCTGAACCTCGGGCTCAATACTTTCGATAATCCTCACCATGTGGAGGGAAATAGAAGTATTCTGGTCAGAAATTTCAGCACCGATCTTGACAGGCTGGTAACGGTGAACCAGGTCCACGGGGATGATATTCTGGTAATAGACGAACCCAACCCGGATTACTCTCACTTTCTCAAGCTGGAGTGCGACGGGATTGTCACTAACCAGCCGGGTGTCATGATCGGGATATGCGTGGCCGACTGTTTTCCGGTGCTCCTTCTCGATCCGGTGCGCAGGGTTGCAGCGGCACTTCATGCGGGGTGGAAAGGGACTGCCGCGGGAATCACCAAAAAGGGTGTCGAGGCTCTCGTAAAGCTGTTCGACTCCGACCCGCGGGACATCCTCGCGGCTGTCGGTCCGGGGATCGGTCCCTGCTGCTATGAAGTGGATGCTCCGGTCATGGAAGATTTCCGTAAAAGCGGACAGGATTGCAGCCTGTTTTTCGAAGAAAGAGGTGAGGGTAAATTCCGGCTCGATCTGTCAGGGGCGAATTATCAGCAGCTTCTCTGGGCGGGTGTCCCGGAAGGCAATATCGAGATTGAGAAACTCTGTGTGTCCTGCACCAGGGAATTGTTTTTTTCCTATCGCAGGGACAGCGGGGAAACCGGGCGGCAGATGGGATTTATCATGTTGAAAGAGGAGAGTAAGTTTTGCCGGTAAAGGAATGATTTGAAGAAAAAAATTTTTTCAGGAGGGGAAAATGAAAGTATTCTTCAAGTTTGCGCTTCTTGGTGTCGTCAGTTTTTTAATCTTCGGGTGTGCCAACAACTACTACAATATTCCCCGGGATCAATACGAGCAGCGGGTGAAGGTTCTCGGGGTTGCCCCCATCTTTGTGGATGCCGATTCGGATATCAGGTATCCGGAAAAGGACGCCCTTGTGGCACTGGTCAAGGATTTCAACAGGATAAACGAAAAAAAACTGGTGGACATGATCAAGGGGAGTGGTTCCCATTTCGATGTGCGGTTTCTCCCCGGTGACGCGGACCCGCTGTATGCCGGCCTCCTGGCCCGGCGTGAGAGGCGTGACGATGCAGGAGTCACATATAACAAATACTTCTACAAGGCGGAGGCGCTCCGCGACTATGTAAAATCGAACTTCGTCGATGCAGTGATGCTGGTGGTAGTCAGCGGTATCACCAGGCCCGACAAGGTCTATTCGAGCAACCTCATGACCTATCTTGCGACAGACTACAATTTTCTCATCATGACGGCGCAGATCCTTGATGCGGACGGCACCATCTTGTGGGAGTATCCTAATTTCCGGCAGAACACCATTTCTCTTCCGCCTTTTGTTGCTCTTCAATATCCCGATTTCTGTGAGGCCGAGGCCAACGTAAACGAGAAGGTGGAAGTCAAGTTCAAGACCATCGCGGGTTTGAGGAGAACTCTGGAGAAAAAAGAAAAGGACCTGTGGCGGCGCGACCAGCAGGTTTCCGAATCGTACTATTCCGTGTTTGATGATATGGTCTCATTGTTGGACCCCGGTAAAAGCCCGTTCGGCGGGTCAAAAAAATGACAGGGGAATTCCCCACCATCTCTCATTCTGTCCGTTTACCATGGCTGTAAGTTGTGCCATTGTGTCCGCGCAGAAATTTATTTTACCATTCATTATCAACACATAAGGGAGGAATGCTTCAGTGAAGGGAAAATATCCGCACAATTATTTAAAGAATGTAACGGCAAGAATCGATTTCGGTCAGAATTACTATGAGGTCTCATCTGCGGTTCCCGGCGCTCTGCAAGAGAAAGTAAAGGAAAGGTTTCCCTTCATGCAGAGGAAGGCGGCCATGGCCGAGCAACTGCAGGTTGTATCGGAGACGGAAATCAAACGCAGACATGTCAAGGAAAACCACTGGTTTTTTCAGGCGAAGGACGGAAGCAGTACACTTTGCATTGCCCCCAATTTTTTATGGATCGATTACAAGAAATACAGTGACTTTGGTGATCTCAAAGACACTTTCTCCACGGTTGTCGATGGATTGTTCGAAGGCTTTCCGAACTTTTCGGTGAATCGATTCGGGCTCAGGTATTTGAACGAGGTCGAGATGACTGAACCCCGAGCGACTGAATGGGAAGAGTATCTGGATAAGGATTTACTGGCGATCTTCGCACTTGCGGATGATAAGACGAAAATTTCCCGGGCTTTTCACAATCTGGAGATGAATTACGGCGATATGAATCTGACCTTTTTGTACGGCATGCACAATACTGAATACCCTGCGCCGATACGGCAGAAAACGTTTGTCCTGGATTTTGACGCATATGCTTTGAAAATACAGGGTAAAGACTCTTTGACAAATTGCCTGCAGGTCATGCATGACAAGATCGAATCGCTCTTCGAGAGGAGCATTACCGAAAGGCTCCGTGAGATAATGAGATAAACAATTATATCGTGCTCATATTGTGCAGAAACGCAAAAAGACCGGCTAAGCCTTCAAGGCCGCCGGTCTTTCTGCCCTCCTAACAATTTCATGCCAATATCTGATTTGGGCTCAGGGCCTTATTTCAATTGGGGTGCCGTCCGAGACGAGAGTCCAGATTTCGTCCATTTCCGAGTTGGTGACGGCAATGCAGCCTTTTGTCCAGTCATTCATTCTGTGCAACTCACCCAAATAACCATACCCTTTGGGCAGGCCGTGGATCATGATGTCCCTGCCCGGCAAAATCCCACGGGCTCTTGCCTTTACGGTGTCCTCGGAATTCGGATAGGATATATGCATAGAACGGTAGAACTTGCTCCTTGCATTCCGCCTGTCCAAGTGATATGTGCCTTCGGGAGTCCTTTTGTCTCCCTGACGCGTTTTCGGGCCGACAGGGTTTACACCCAGGGCCACCTTGTAAGTCTTCAGGACTTCGCCGTTTCTCAGCAGCAACAGGCTCCTTTCTCCCTTGATCACAACTACCTTGTCGGCTTTGACAAGTGATGCCGTGCACTGTCCGGGGAGAAGCAAATGGTGTGCTAAAACTACAAGCGTCAATGTAATACAACAAATCACCG
>DATEVI010000215.1:0-2010 GCA_035281865.1 Geobacteraceae bacterium
CTCCATTTCACCATTCACGGCCTGCGGGAAAGAAATGCGCGGGAAGCTCTTTTTGCCCTTTCCGGCCCGTTCTCCCAATATCATGACGGTTTTGCCGGTCGTGTCGCATTCTTCAAGAAACAGATCGATCATGCGAAAACATTCCTCCGGCGGATCCGAACTGAAAAGCACGATGCCCTGCTTGGAGGAAGCCATATTCCGGAAAGCGCGCATGTTTTCTTCGGACAGTTCCAATTCTCTCAAATCGGCCGGGAAGGAGAACGGAACGTGTATTTTCAGTGTCACGTAATCTCCGCCCTGCCCCTTGAGAGTCAAGACCTGAAAGCAGACCTTTTGTCCGTTGTGTGGAAATTCGAGGACACCCCTGGCGGAGATATCGCCAGTCCCCTTGATTCTGCCATGCTTCCTGATGAGCATCATCAGGTCCGGATAATGATCGTTAGTCAGTCGACCAATTTCCCTGGTAACCTGTCCCTGCTTACCGATTACTGAAATGTGATCTCCCATTGGCTGCATCGAAATGGAAGTCAACCTGCTTTGGATGATGTGCAAGAGCATGAAATCGAGAAACGTTGCGCCGCCGACATCTTTGTTTATGCTTTCCAGTGCGTTAGCCGGGATAAATGTGGAGGAAAAACCGAAGGTATCACCGTCATCGGCGGGCCCGTAGAAAATGTCCATCATGTCCCTCAGCTCGCGCATTATGGGCATGGACACCGTTGCCCGGCAGCCGGTCAGTTGCTCGACAGCGTCGATGGCATCCCTGTTCAAGGGATCGGCAAGGGCGATACTGATCTCGTCGGCGTCGTGGAAAATGGGGAGAAGGTCGAATTTCCTGGCTATGGATGCCGGAATCATCTCCACCGCGCTTTTGTCTATCATGTCCGCCTTGAGCCGGACGTACGGGATGTTCAACTGGCTGGACAGGGCCCAGTCGATATCTTCCTGGGTGACGATTCCCAGACTGACCAACGCCTCGCCAAAACGGCAGCCCGTTTTTTCCTGCTCGTCCAGGGCAGCCCCTATGTCCTGCTCGGTAATCATCCGCGACCGAACCAGTACCGATCCAAGCGCCCCTTCTTTCACCAGACTTTCCATAGGCACCTCCTCACAGTCTTATCGGCAAAGACGCGAAAAACTTTTGCCGAAAATTTCAAACAGCGGAGGTCTCTGTGGAAGTGCCCGAAAACACTTGACTACATACCTTCACGGTCTGTCCAGCACCTCTCTCACCTTGTGCAGGAGATCACCCTTCAGGAATGGCTTTGTCATGAAATCAACATCCTTTTCAAGAATTCCTTTCCCGTGGATGATATCGGCGGTATAACCGCTTATGAAGACAAACTTCATCCCGGGTTTCATCTTTCTTATCTCTTCAAGAATCTCCTTGCCGTTCATTTTCGGCATCACTACATCAGAAAGGACAAGATTAATTCCAGCCCCGTGCTCCTTGAACTTCGCAACCGCATCTTCGCCATCTTCGGCGGTAATAACCTTGTATCCCGCCCGTTCCAGGGTCTTTTTCAGAAGCAGCTTGACTACTTCCTCATCCTCGACGACCAGAAGGGTCTCGGTACCACCGTCAAGCGGCGGATATATTTTCGGCTGATCCGCGACTGCGCGGCCTTCCATGAGCGGGAGGTAAATCTCGAAAGTAGTTCCTTTGCCCGGTTCGCTGCTGACCAGAACGGAACCGTCATGCTGCTTGATGATGCCGTGAACGATGGACAATCCGAGACCCGTCCCCTTGCCGACCTCCTTGGTGGTATAAAAAGGTTCGAATAGCCTGTCAATCGACTTACGATCAATCCCCGTGCCGGAATCGGCAACAGATATCAAGGCGTAATTTCCGGGAGCCGGCAGATCATACAGCGCTTCCGATCCTTCCTCGACAACCACCTGACCTGTGGTTATCGACAGACTGCCGCCATTTGGCATGGCGTCGCGGGCGTTGGTCGCCAGATTCATCATTACCTGCTCTATCTGACCGGCGTCCGCCATCACGAGCAG
>DATEVI010000216.1:0-3438 GCA_035281865.1 Geobacteraceae bacterium
TGCCGCCCCGCAGTTCGGCCTCCGATCTCCGACGATGGAAATGACAGCCTGCATTGATGGGGGCCCCCTATCCTCCCGCCCCGGCCGAACCGCCCCTGACCTGCCTGCCGAACGGGATCCCTCCTGTTATCGCCTTCGAGACGTCCGAAGTCAGCGCTACCTGCCGTCCCTCTTCGATTACCAGCAGGATGTCGCAGTTCTTCAGGGTGTCCATACGGTGGGTAATCAGAAAAGTGGACCGGCCCTCCATGAGGCGTTCCATGGATTCCATGATCCCGGCCTCGGTTCCTGCATCGACGGAACTGGTCGGCTCATCGAGGATGAGGATGGGGGCATCCTTGAGGAAGGCACGCGCAAGGGCGACGCGCTGGCGCTCGCCGCCGGAAAGGCGCATTCCGCGTTCACCGACAAGAGTTTCATATCCTTCCGGAAGCTGTGTGATGAATTCATGGGCGTCTGCGGCTTTCGCAGCCTTCATGATCTACTCTTTGCCGGCTCCCGGGCGGGCGTAGGAGATGTTCTCGGCGATGCTGGTGGAGAAGAGAACGGGGTCCTGGAGAACGATGCCAAACTGGTTCCTGAGATCGGCGAGCTTGTACCTTCGAATGTCCATCCCGTCCAGGAGGATCGATCCGGAATCACAGTCGTAGAAACGCGTCAGCAGGCTCACCAGCGTGGTCTTGCCGGCCCCCGTTTTTCCCGCGATTCCAACCCGCGTTCCCGACGCAATACGGAACGACAGATCGCGCAAGACGGGAGTCTCTTTCTCATAGGCAAAGCTGACCTCGCGGAATTCGACGTCTCCTCGCGCTCTCATAATCGGCTGTGCATGCGGCAGCTCCGCCACGTCGGGAATCTCATCCAGGAGTTCGAACGACCGCTGTGCGCTCGCGAGCGAATCCTGGAGGCTTTTCAGCTTGTCGCTGACCAGTCTCAGGGGGCCGTATAGCTGTGCCAGGTAGGCAAGTACGATGAGCAACTCGCCGAGGGTCAGGGTTCCCGACTGGACGTTCCGTATGCCGACGAAAAGGACGGCAGCCGTACCTAGGGCGATGCTCAAGTTGATGATCAGCCCATAACTCCCTTCGATGAAGGACAGCCACACCCGTGCCCGGATCGTCTCTCCGGAGTGACGACTGAAACGCTCCCGCTCGCTCTCTTCCCGCCCGAAGGCTATCACGACGCGGAAGGCGGTCATCACTTCCTGCACGATGTTGAGCATGTGGCTCTGCATCTCTTTCATGTTGATGTACCTGCTCCGCATGCGAACCCTGTAGGCGTGGGACAGAAAAAACAGGAAAGGCGAAACGGCCAGTGCGACCAGTGACAATTGCATATGGATGCGGGCCGTAACGTAGATCATGGAGAGAAACGTAAGGACCGCGGAGAATATGGGGATCATCCCGTAAATGATGATGTATTGGATCGACGGAGCGTCGTACTGGATACGGTAGATGGAATCGGCCGTCCCTCGTGCGTCATGGAACGAGAAGGAAAGTCGCTGGAGTTGGCGAAAAAGGCTCTCGCGGAAGCTAAGGGTCATGCGCTCGCCGGTGTATGTCTGCAACACGTAACTTCCCAGTGACTGCACATGAATGAGCAAGACCACCAGCACTTGCATGCCAACGGCGAGAACGAGCAGGGCGTGCCTTGAATGAGCAATGGATCCGGGTATGAGGAACGCAAGGATTGCCGGCAGCGGTTCCGACCCGATCACGCTGTCGACGGCGATCTTGAGCGGCACCGGCAAGAGCAGGGCAAGAGGCGTCGCCAGCAATCCGATCAGAAAGATCCCGGCGGCATGAGCCCAATACGGGCGCGCCTGGGAAAACAACCGCCTAACGATCTTGATATCGGTATATCTCTCAGCGGCCATTTCCGTTCCTGCTGTTTTCTTTCTCGAGCACATGCAAAAGAGTTGCCGTCGCAAGGGCACTTTCCTGAAACATGCGCAGGGCCAGCAGCAGGGCGATTCCTCCGAGAACGGCACTTGCCTGCCAGGAATGATCCATGCCCGCCCAAAAGGCAAGGATGGCAAAAAAGGAAACCAGCGCAATCCCCACCGGAGAGAATCTCGGCCATGCCCGGAACCGTACCATCTGCCTGCCCGCTCCGTGCTCTTCGACCGCCATCAGCGTTCGGACGGATCCGAAGATTCCGCCCCGCACTTCGAGATCCCACGTGTCGAAATCCCCGCCCCGCAACACGGGTGCATTCACCTCGCGGTGAGCATCCTCCACGCATCTCAGCCATTCTCTGTGGTCCCGCCAGGTTTCGCTCCATATGGTGAAGATGCGTTTCCATGGCAAGGTGAACCCGTTAATGCCTCGACGACGCCATGGCGTAAGTCCGTGGCGCAGCCGCCCGATCAGGCGCGCCAGGGGTTGCGCCAAATGCAAAACCCCCGTCAGGACTCTCATTTGTATTCGCTGAAAAGCAGTGCCGGAGGTTGTTCGGAAATGGGCGCGCTTTGCGCCAAGCACTGCCTGAATCACCGGAGAAGCAACCACTGCGGCGAGGACGGGCAGGGACAGCAGGAGGGGACTCCAATACACCCCGATCAACGACAGAACAACCAGGAAAGCGATCACGAGATACCATTCGGGCATCAACGGCAACAAATGCAACATGTCGGACCGGCGCCGTCCGCGCACGTCCTGATGGAGGGACTGGAACAAGGCCGTCCCCCACATTCCATGGTAGACTTTCCACTTCAACCCCAAAAGCGGTAGCGAAATTCCCTTCCCGTAGATGCGCCCCGCCCAGCTCACGTGGCCCTTGGCGTTGTATTTTTCCGGCCATTTTCGTTCCAGGAGGGCCTCGGCCTTCCCGTACCCCTGCTGTTGGTTCCAGTACGCCTTGACGGAATTCCGACGGTGGTGCCATACCACCGCCGAGGGGTGGAA
This sequence comes from Geobacteraceae bacterium, assembly GCA_035281865.1. Lineage (GTDB taxonomy): Bacteria > Desulfobacterota > Desulfuromonadia > Geobacterales > Geobacteraceae > CAIWTU01. The sequence goes on from DATEVI010000216.1 coordinate 2,907, forward strand.
CCCGATCTTTCCCCCATTGCGCTGGATGCTCCAGCAGATATCCACGTCGTCTCCTGCGCTTCGGAAGCGGGGATCAAACCCACCGGCGGCTTCGAGTGCCGACCTTCGGAAGGCCATGTTGCAGCCGGGGATATGCTCCGCCTCCCGGTCCGAAACAAGAACGTGTACTGGCCCTCCCGGTGCATTGGCTACGCATTCGGCAATCGGTCCTTCCCCCGGCGGCAGAAGATTGGGACCGCCGACTCCAACAAAGGACGACGACAGGAAAGTCGAGGCGAGAAATTTCAGCCAATGCGGGTCGGGATAGGCGTCATCGTCAATATATGCGACGATTTCGCCGCTGGCCGCCTTCCAGCCCACATTTCGGGCGTAACTCAGACCGTTGTTTTCCGTGCTGATGAGGGTTACGTCATACTCCCTTGCGATATCCGCGGTGTGATCCGTGGAACCGTCGATGACCACGATCACTTCATAGTCCGGATAATCCAGTTCTTTGAGCCTTTCCATCGTCTCCCGGAAGGTGCGGGCTCCG
>DATEVI010000217.1:0-9135 GCA_035281865.1 Geobacteraceae bacterium
GACCTTGAAGCAGGCGAGAAAAAAGGCCTGTCCTTCGCGATGCTGGACCGGCTGATGCTCAATGAAAGCCGCATCAAGGCCATGGCCGACGGTCTTCGCGAGGTCGCGGGCCTGCCCGATCCCGTCGGCGAGGTGACGCGGATGTGGAAACGCCCCAACGGTCTCATGGTGGGCAAGATGAGAATACCGCTCGGTGTCATCGGCATCATCTACGAGGCACGACCCAACGTAACCGCCGATGCCGCGGCTCTTTGTCTCAAGGCGGGAAACGCGGTCGTCCTGAGAGGCGGCTCTGAGGCCATCAATTCCAACGTGGCCATTTCCCGGATTCTGCGGGAAGAAATGGTGAAAGCGGGAATTCCCGAGGCGGCTCTTTCGGTCGTTCCCTTTACCGACCGCGAAGGTGTCCTGGAATTGCTGAAGCAGGAAGAATTCATAGATCTCATTATACCGCGCGGGGGAGAAGGCCTCATCCGCTTCGTTGTCGAACATTCGAAAATACCGGTGATCAAGCATTACAAGGGGGTATGTCATGTGTTCGTCGACGCGGACGCGGATATCGATGCCGCCGAAAGGATCGTCATCAATGCCAAGACCCAGCGCCCCGGCGTTTGCAATGCCCTGGAAACTCTCCTGATCCACCGGGACATCGCCGAGGCCTTTATCCCCAGGATATACAAGACACTCACCGGACTCGAAGTGGAGATAAGGGGCGACGAGGCTTTCCGGCGGTATGCACCCGAGGCCAAGGCAGCCACCGAGGATGACTGGTACGAGGAATTCCTCGACCTCATCCTGGCGGCCGCGGTAGTGGACGATATCGACGGCGCCATCGCCCACATAAACAAATACAGTTCGCTTCACACGGAAGCCATTCTCACATCGAACTACGGCAACGCACAGCGATTTATCCGTGAGGTCAACTCGGGTGTCGTCCTGGTCAACGCCTCGACCCGCTTTTCCGACGGCAACCAGTTGGGCCTGGGCGCCGAGATCGGCATATCGACCACGAAACTCCACTCTTTCGGCCCCATGGGGCTGGAAGACCTGACCACCACAAAGTTCATCGTCTATGGGGATGGGCAGGTTAGAGAGTAGAATGAAAACAGGAATTTTCGGCGGTACATTCAATCCCATACACATTGCCCATCTGCGCATAGCGGAGGAAATCCGTGACATGTTCGGACTTGCCCGGATCATCTTCGTGCCGGCCGCCACTCCTCCGCACAAGCCCCTCGCCGACAACCTTTCTTTTGAATGCCGTTTTCACATGGTGAAGATGGCGACCAAAAGCAACCAGTTTTTTACCGTTTCGGACATCGAGGGTAAGCGCCAGGGAAAGTCCTATTCGATAGATACCCTTCACCTGTTTCGTGAATTATATCCCGGGGATGAATTGTTCTTCATCATGGGCGGCGATTCCTTCGCCGAATTCAGCAGCTGGAAACAATACACGGCAATCTTCAACTGCTGCAACATTGTCGCCATTACCAGACCCGGCGTCGAGATCGCGAGCCTCCGGGAGGCGCTGCCGGTTGATATAGCCCATGACTTCTGTTACTATGAGGCGGAGAAAAGGCTTGCCCACAAATCAGGCTACTCTGTTTATTACATTGCCGGGACGCAGCTTGACATCTCATCGACCGCGATACGCGAAATGGTAAAAATCGGCCGCTCCATAAAATACCTGGTGCCGGAAACCGTCGAGCAGTACATTCACCAACAAAGGATATATCTTGATGCCCGTTAAAACAGCATTATCTTCACAGGAAAGAGCTATTAAGTGCGCCGCTCTGGCCTTGGACAAAAAGGCGCTTGACGTAAAAATACTGGAAATAAAGGATATCTCTTCCATTGCCGATTATCTGGTCATTGCAACCGGACAATCGGACAAACAGACGCAGGCCATCGCCGACTCCGTAAAGCAGGGGCTGAAAAAGTTCGGCAAAACCCTTGCCGTTGAAGGTTTGAAGGAAGGCAACTGGGTAGTGATAGACTATGGAGACGTGATAGTGCATGTCTTCAGGAATGAAATACGACGTTACTACGATCTCGACACCATCTGGTCCGATGCTCCCATCGTCATCGTCCCCGAGGAATACCTCTGGGAAGGCAAGAAACGTTGAGGATTCGCGTTCTCTGGGTCGGCAAAACCCAGCTGGAGTGGATACGACACGGCATAAACGAGTATGCCGACCGCATAAAGAGATACGCGCCGCTGGAACTCTCCGAAGTCAGGGAGGAGAAGGGGGCGGTCGCCGATGCCATGCGCTCGCGGGAATGCGAACGCCTGAAAAAGCTTCTCCCGAAACAGGGTAGCGTCGTTCTGCTGGATGAGAAGGGAGATGGTATGACCTCTCCCGAATTTGCTTCCTACATTTCCAAGTGCCGGGATACGGGGGTTGCCGAACTGGCCTTCGCAATCGGCGGCGCCTACGGGTTTTCGGAGGGCTTCAGAAAGGAAGCCGACCGGATCATCTCCCTTTCTCCCATGACATTCACCCATCAGATGGTCAGGATTTTCCTGCTGGAACAGATCTATCGCGGGTTCACAATCATAAACGGCGAACCGTATCACCATTGACGCGGATAAGCGTTGAAGAGTCCGCTTCGCTCTTTACCCACTTTGTGGGCGTTGAAGCGTTGATGCGTCCGCTTCGCTCATGCGTTGATGCGGAAAAGCCGCCTTCTCCGCTTTACTCGCTTCCCCTCATTACCGCTTTAGGAGAGACCATGCCGAATCCTTTGCTTCTCATGATACTGGATGGATGGGGGATAAATCCCCATTCGCAAAACAATGCGATCAGCCAGGCCGCCACACCGAACATGACCCGTCTGTGCCGTGAGTACCCCTGTACGCTGCTGGATGCCTCTGGAATGGCGGTGGGACTGCCGGACGGCCAGATGGGCAACTCAGAGGTAGGACATCTGAACATCGGCGCCGGTCGCATCGTATACCAGGACCTGACCCGCATCACCAAGGCCATCGAAGACGGCTCTTTCTTCAACAACGAAGTGCTTCTGGACTGCATTGCGAGGACAAAAGCGTCGGGCGGCAGCCTTCATCTGGCGGGTCTTCTGTCCGACGGCGGGGTCCACTCCCATAATACGCATCTGTATGCCCTTCTGGAGATGGCGGCGAAAGAGGGGATCAAAAATATCTTCGTTCACTGTCTGCTGGACGGACGCGACACGCCTCCGAAAAGCGGTGCGGAGTATCTGGCGCAGCTGGACGCTGAGATGGAGAGGATCGGAACGGGCAGGATAGCCACGGTTATCGGGCGGTATTACGCCATGGACAGAGACAAGCGTTGGGACCGGGTGGAAAAGGCTTACTCGGCAATGGTTCAGGGCATCGGCCTGGAGTTTGCGTCGGCAAAGTTCGCAATTGAGCAGAGCTATCTGGACGGGGTTACCGATGAATTCGTTCTGCCGTCCGTTATTGTGGAAGGCGGCGAGCCGATTGGAAGGATCAAGGACGGGGACGGTTTTATCTTCTTCAATTTCCGCTCGGACCGTGCCCGGGAAATAACCAGGGCTTTCACTGATCCGAATTTCGACGGTTTTGCCAGGAGGCGATTGCCTCAACTTGCCGCCTATGCCTGCATGACCGTTTACGATGAAACATTCGATCTTCCCGTGGCATTCGCTCCAGTGGAGCTGAAAAACATCCTGGGAGAGGTGATAGGCAGGTCAGGTTTGAAACAGCTGCGCATTGCGGAAACGGAGAAATACGCCCATGTGACCTTCTTCTTTAATGGCGGCAACGAGACGCCATTCCCCGGCGAAGACCGTGTACTGATCCCATCTCCCAGGGAAGTTCCCACCTACGACGAAAAACCGGAAATGAGCGCAGGACTGGTTACCGACGAATTTCTGCGCCGGTTGGACGAAGACAAATATGATTTTATCGTGCTTAATTTTGCCAATGCCGACATGGTAGGCCATACCGGCATGCTCCCTGCCGCGGTTAAGGCAATCGAGACGGTTGACGAGTGCGTCGGGAAAATCGTGGAGAAGGTGCTGGAAATGAAAGGCCGCGCCCTGATAACGGCCGACCACGGGAACGCCGAGAGCATGGTGGATGAAAAAGGTGAGCCACATACCGCCCACACCACCGATCCCGTTCCTTTTATACTTGTCGATGACACAAGGAAGGATGCCTCCCTGCGGTCCGGAACATTGGCCGACATCGCCCCGACGGTGCTTGATCTGATGGGTATCACCAAGCCGGCGGAGATGACTGGAAAGAGCCTTCTGGATTGAGGCAGTCGGGCATCTCTTCTATCCTTCATTCCCGCACAAATAGAGAAAGGCCGTGAAAGTTCATTTTACGGCCTTTCCGCATCTTTGCATTCCATCCGGCTCCCTCTGCCGAAGATTGAAGCGGTATTAGGAAATTTGATTAAAAACCTTGCCCTTACGAGAGAGAGAAGATATTTTTTGCGCATGAATGAGCATGAACGGCTCGAAGACAAACTGAAACTGTTGGAATTATTCATCGACAACATCTCGGATGCGGTCTACTGGATCACGATGGACGGGCGCTTCCGGAACGTCAATGTGGCTGCCTGTGAAATGCTGGGATACAGCCGCGAGGAATTCCTCTCCATGTCGGTCCATGATATCGATCCCGATTATACCCATGAGGATGGACGACGGGATACCGAGGAACTTAAACGCACGGGAAGCCTGCGACTGGAAAGGTGTCATAGGGCAAAGGACGGCCGCGTCATTCCGGTCGAGACAGTCTCCAGGTACTTCAGATATAACGATGTCGAATATATCTGCAGCACTGTTCGCGACATCACCGAGCGCATCAAGGCCGAGAAGGAAGCCGCCTTCTTCAGGGTACTGATCGAACATACGCGCGATCCGGTTTATGTTGTCAATCATACGAAGGGGTCGAGGCTGGTCTATGTAAACGAGGCGGCCTGTCGGGGCTACGGCAGGGAACGGGAAGAGTTGCTGACCATGCGTGTTCCCGATCTGAATCCCGTTCTGTACGATCAACGAATCGGCGCGTTGCATGAGGAGCTCAAGAAGAAGAAATCGATGCGTTTCGAGTCGGTGCATCGGCTTCCTTCGGGTGAGCTGGTCCCGGTCGAGGTAACGGCCACCTTCCTGGAACTGGACGGCGAGGAACTGGTGGTCGGATCTTTCCACGACATCAGCCGGCGCAAGGCCATGGAAACGGAACTGCGGCAGGCGCACGAGGAACTGGAGAGACGGGTTGAGGAGCGGACGGCGAAACTGGCTGAGGCCGTGGAAGCGCTCCGCTTCACGCAGTGCGCCATTGACCGGTCACAGGATCAGGCCTTCTGGATGACGGAGGATGGACGGTTCTTTTACGTAAATGATGCCGCGTGCCGCTCCCTTGGGTATTCGCGTGAAGAGCTTTTGGAGATGTCGGTGCTCGACATCAATCCGACATGTTCCCCTGAAGAATTCCCTGTGTATTGGAGTGAGTCACGGGAGAAAGGGTCACGCACTTTCGAGACCTTTCACCGCGCGAAAGACGGCCGTGTGTTTCCGGTGGAGATACGCACCAATCATGTGAGTTTTGACGGCAGCGAATACAGTTGCGCCTTCGCAACTGACATCACCGAACGAAAAAGGGCGGAAGAGGAACTGCTCCTGTCCCGGTTCTGTATTGACAGGGCGGCCATAGGTATCTATCAGACAAATTTTGAGGGAAGAATTCTGAGTGTCAACGATTTTGCGTGCCGGAGCCTTGGGTACTCCCGCGAGGAACTGCTGGCGATTAGGGTCACGGATATTGATCCCGTCATAACGCGGGAGAAATGGCTCGAAATTAAAAGCATGCTGGATGCAACCGGTTTCGCCACGCACGAAACGGTTCACAGGCGCAGGGACGGGACGACGTTCCCGGTGGAGATTACCGTCAATGAAGTGGAGTTCCAGGGCAAGCCGTACACCTTCTCGTTCGTCAAAGACATCACGGAACGCAAGCGGGCGGAGGATGCACTCAGGGCTTCCGAAGCGGAGAAGTCCCTTATCCTGAACAGCACGATGGATTATGTGATGTATCATGATCCCGACATGAGGATCGTGTGGGCCAATTGGAAAGCTGGTGAATTGACGCATCTGCCGGTGGAAGAACTTATTGGCCGACATTGCTGGGAGGTGGTTCACAGGCGCGACAAACCCTGTGAAGAATGTCCGGTTGTTTTGGCCAGGGATACAGGCGAACCCCAGAAAACGGAGATGTTCAGTCCCAATGGCCTGATATTGAACATGCGCGCGTATCCGATCAGGAGCGAGGACGGAAGGCTGTTGGGCATTGCCGAGTTCGCCAGTGACATAACCGAGCAAAAACGGGCCGAGGAGGCGCTGCGGAAGACCCATGACGAACTGGAAACCCGGGTGAGGGAAAGGACCGAACAACTAACCTCCCTTACGGCGGAACTGTCGCTCGTGGAAGAAAGAGAGCGGCGACGCATCGCCACCGAACTCCACGATCAGGTCGGACAGACCCTGATCATGAGCAAGATCAGGCTCGATTCGCTGTCACCTGAACTGCCGCCCGGAGAATTCGAGGCTGTGCTCCGTGAAATAAGGGAACAGGTTACAGGCTCCATAGAAGAAATCAGGTCGTTGACCTTCCAGCTCAGCCCGCCGCTCCTCTATGAGGTGGGCTTCGAAGCCGCTGTGGAGTGGCTCGGGGAAGAGTTCGAGCGGAAGTATGGCTTTACTGTTGAGTTCCTGGATGACGGAAAGAAGAAACCCCTCAATGAAGAGACAGGAGTTGCCATTTACCAGATGGTGCGGGAACTTCTTGTAAATATCGCGAAGCATGCAAAGGCGAAAAAGGTCGGGATTTCGGTTGAAAGGGTTTCCGACAAGATAAGTATCAGCGTGAAGGACGACGGTGTCGGATTTGACGCCGTGAATGGAATGGAGCGCAAGAACAAGAAGCGCGGCTTCGGACTTTTCAACATTCGCCAAAGGATCAACCATATGGGAGGAAAGCTTGAGATAGAATCCGGGAGCGGACCTGGAGCGCGCGTCACGCTGCTCCTTCCTCTCAGAAAGAAGAAAAAATCAACGGACAGGAGAAAACCATGATCATCAGGGTCCTGCTTGCCGATGACCACAAGATCGTACGGGAAGGTCTTAGATCCCTTCTGGAAAAAGAGCCCGATATCGACGTAATCACCATGGCGGACAATGGAAGAGCGGCGTTGCAACTGGCCGGGGAGCTTCGACCCGACGTCGCCGTCATCGACATAGCCATGCCCGAAATGAACGGCATTGAGGCGATACGCCGCATTTCCGCCGCAAACCCCGGGGTGCGTATTCTCGCCCTCTCCATGCACTCGGCCCGTCGGTTCGTGGCGGAGGCCCTTTCCGCGGGAGCCAACGGTTACATCCTGAAGGACTGCGCCTCCGAAGAACTGGTCAGGGCCATTCGGGTTATCGCCGAAAATCAAACATATCTCAGTCCTAAAATAACCGGGCTCATCGTCTAGGATTACGTGAAGCGACTGCCCGAATCAAAATCACCGGAGAAGGCGCTTCTCTCAAACAGGGAGCGGGAGGTCCTGCAACTTATCGCGGAAGGCCGGTGTACCAAGGAAATAGCCTTTTCCCTCGGTCTCAGCGCGAAAACCGTGGAGACCCACCGCCAGCAGATCATGAGAAAGCTCGATCTCCACGGCGTGGCGGAACTGACCAGATACGCCATCCGGGAAGGGATCACTCCCCTCGATTGAAATTTAAGTTTATCCCTTTTTCCGCCGTTCAGGAAATCGGCGGTTATTACTAGGGAATTTCCTGATTGAAAAATTTTTAATTTCGGTTGAAATTCGAGTCTCTTGACATGCCGATCATCCGTAGTGTTTTTCACCATCACGCTCCGAGAGGGATGAATGGATTCGAAAGAGGTCATCAAAGCAGTCGGATCAAAGCCGCTCGATTCAGCAGGATGCTGATGCAGCGGCTTTTTTCGTTTACGGCTCATGCCGACCTCAAGAGGTGAAACATGATTCGGTTTCTATCGATTCTTGGCGTTTTTCTGGCGCTGTCAGTCCCGTCGGCGACCGGCGCGAGTTCCGTAACGACAAAGCCGAAGCTTATCGTCGGCGGCGACCATGACTGTCCGCCCTACGAGTTTCTTGAAAACGGGAAACCGACCGGGTTCGACATCGAGTTGATGCGGGCCGTGGCCGATGTCATGGGCTTCGAGGTGGAATTCAGGCTGGGCCCCTGGAACAAGGTCAGGCAGGACTTGGAGCAGGGGAGGATCGACGCGCTCGCCGGAATGTATTACTCCGCGGACCGGAGCAGGCTCGTTGATTTTTCCGTTCCCCATACCATGGTCACTTCCGGGATATTCGTGGGCAAGGATTCTCCAATTCGCTCCTATGCGGATATTCAGGGGAAGGAGATCATCGTCCAGAAAGGGGACATCATCCATGATTCACTGAGACTGAACGGCCTTGCCTCGCGAATCGTGGAGGTGACGGACGCCCCGCAGGCGCTCAGGCTTCTGGCTTCCGGAAAACACGACTGTGCCGTCATGCCGTCCAGGCTGCAGGGAGAGCATTACGTCAAGGCTTTTGGGCTCACTAATATCAGGCCCGTAAAGGCCGAGCTGCCTCAGATTCGCTACTGCTTCGCGGTGCGCAAAGGGAACCAGGAACTTCTTTACAAGCTCGACGAAGGGTTGACGATCCTGAAAGAGAACGGGAAATACCGGGAGATCTATGAAAGATGGTTCGGCGTATACGAGAGAAAGGACCTGTGGGAAGATGTCAAATTCTATGTCATTGCGCTTGCTCTCGTCGCGGCGCTTTGCCTGGCCTTTTTTCTCTGGTCCTGGATGCTGAAGAGACGTGTGGAGGCGCGCACCGCGGAACTGCGCAGGAGCGAGGAGGCGTTGCGCTTGAGCGAGGCGCGCTATCGCGCCCTGCATCGGGACAACCCGACCATGATCTTTACAATGGATGCGAACGGAAAGGTTCTTTCGGTCAATCCGACCGGGGCGGATAAACTTGGCTATACCATTGAGGAACTGGAAGGTCAGCCGGTTTTGATGGTGTTCCACGAAGAGGACCGCCCCGCCGTTGCCGAACAGATGCAGGAGTGTCTGCGGAATCCGAACAAGGTGTA
>DATEVI010000218.1:0-2809 GCA_035281865.1 Geobacteraceae bacterium
GCCCTGGACAGATGGTCAAGGAATTTGACGAGGTCGTTTTCACGGGTGAAGTGGGAAAGGTCCTGGGTCCTGTCAAGACCCAGTTCGGCTACCACCTGATCGAGATCACCAACCGCACCGAATAGGACCGGGAAGAGAATAAGCCGGTAGAATAAAAAAGGGGCCTAACATGAGTTAAGCCCCTTTTTAGTGCCGCGTGAGACGCTCATCGTAACGACGTTACGTCGCACATTGAACGTCGTACTGACTAACCGGCCTTCGCCGTGGCAAGATGCAATGGCTTGGCAAAAGTCGCCCGGGTTGCCTCCCTGATCTCTTCCACTACGGATGACGGTACCGCGGAATCGAGGGAAAGGATAACCATCGCTTCCCCTTTCTTTTCCCTGCGGCCCAGGTTCATTGCGGCGATATTGATCTCGTGCTGACCGAGGATCATACCGATCCTGCCGATCATTCCCGGCCTGTCCTGGTAGGAAAGAATGAGCATGTGCTCTTCCGGGGCAAAATCCACCTGGAAATCGCGAAGCTTGACGATCCTCGAAATTCCCTCGAACTGCGTACCTGCGATTATCCGCTTTTCACCCGGACCTTCTATGGTGATGGTGACCATGCTGGAAAAGGGCCCCTGCTGGGACGATTTTGTCTCCTCGATGGCAATTCCCATATTGTCCGCGACCATTTTGGCATTGACCATGTTGACATCCTGCTCCACCTTCTTGTTGAGAAGGGCAGCCAGGCCGCACACGGTTATGGGTGTCGTGTCGTTCTCGGCAATGTTGCCTTCGTAGGAAAAGGTCACTTTGTTGATGTTGGCCTCAAGCAACTGAATGACGAACTCGCCCATGGTGTTGACCAGCCTGAGGAATGGACGCATCTGGTCCATGAGACTGAGATCGAATCTCGGAATATTCACGGCGTTCTCAAGGGGCTGCTCGTCCAGGTAACGGATGATTTCGCGGGCAACGTCAACCGAGACGTTGATTTGCGCTTCATTTGTCGATGCTCCCAGATGCGGGATGGAGACGACACGTTCGTGGGCGATAAGCTTTTTGACAACATCGGATTTTGGTGGCTCCTCGGACCAGACGTCGATGGCCGCGCCGCCCACCTTACCGCTTTCAAGCGCCTTCAGCAGGGCTTCCTCGTCGATGATGCCGCCCCTTGCGGTGTTGACGATGAGGACGCCGTCCTTCATCATGGCCAGTTCTTTTTCCCCGATCATGTTGGCTGTTTCTTTTGTCTTGGGTATGTGGAGCGTGATGATGTCGGCGGTCCTGAATATTTCTTCATGGGAAACCAGACGCACGCCGAGGTCGTGCGCTCTTTTTTCGGAAATGAACGGGTCGCAGCCGATGACTTCGCATTCGAAAGCCTGGAGACGGGTCGCAACGCGTCCGCCCACCTTGCTGAGCCCTATCACGCCGGCCACCTTGCCTTTGAGTTCCGAGCCGGCCAGTGCGGAGCGGTTCCATTCACCTCTCTTGAGGCTGGCATCGGCCTTCGGTATATTACGGCAAAGTGCCAGGAGAAGAGCGAAGGTATGCTCGGCCACGCTGTTCGTGTTGCCGAAAGGGGCGTTGAGAACGATGACACCCTGTGCGCTTGCATACTCAACATCGACACTGTCGATTCCGACCCCGGCCCTTGCGACAATTTTGAGCTTTTTCCCGGCGGCAAGAACATCCTTGTCAACCTTGGTGGCGCTTCTGGTAATGATCGCATCATAGTCTCCCATGACCGAAATCAACTCGTCCTTCGACAGTCCGAGACGTACATCGACTTCGACCCGCGGATCCTTTTCCAGAACCAAAAGCCCCTCGTGCGCTAACTTTTCGGTAACAATAACTTTCATCGCAACTCCTTCGGAATGTATTTTACAGCAGAACTATAATGTAAACGCTATATTATAGTTTAGTTAAATTTGATGCAAGAGAATATGAAACAGAATTCAGTAGTCAGTAGTCAGGAGAAGATCAACAGCTCGGCAGTTCTCCTGAATACTGGCTACTGACTACTGGCTACTGCATTTATCAATCCCTGTAACGTCTCAACAGGTCCTGGTAGGCGTCGATCCGCCGGTCGCGGAGGAAAGGCCAGATGCGGCGAACGTCTTCGCTCCTGGTCAGGTCGATGCCGGCGACAAGAAGTTCTTCCTTGTCGTCAGGGCCCTGTGCGAGGATTTCTCCCTGGCATCCCGCAACAAAGCTGTTCCCCCAGAATTGTATGCCGTTGTCATCGGAACCCGGTGCAGCTTCGTATCCGACGCGGTTCACGGCGATCACCGGTATGCCGTTGGCTACGGCGTGTGCACGCTGAATCGTTATCCATGCTTCGAGCTGACGTTTCTTTTCTTCGGCTCCATCGGCGGGGTCCCAGCCTATTGCCGTCGGATAGACGAGAATCTGGGCGCCGGCGAGGGCCATCAGCCTGGCGGCTTCCGGGTACCACTGGTCCCAGCAGACCAGCACGCCGATATTGCCGACCGATGTGGAAATGGGATTGAATCCGAGATCGCCCGGGGTGAAATAGAATTTTTCGTAATACGCCGGATCATCGGGAATATGCATCTTTCTGTACTTACCGGCCACTGTCCCGTCTTTTTCGAAGACGACTGCGGTGTTGTGATACAAGCCGGGAGCACGCCTCTCGAAGAGGGAAGCGACAAGAACGACCCCGCATTGCGCGGCCGCCGCACCGAGTAGTTCGGTCGAAGGTCCCGGAATCGGTTCCGCCATGTCGAAATGGCTGGTGTCTTCCGATTGACAGAAATACGGACCCGCGTGCAGTTCCTGGAGCACCACCAGATGTG
>DATEVI010000219.1:0-2694 GCA_035281865.1 Geobacteraceae bacterium
CGATAACGCCTTATGTTTTTTTCCTTATGAAATCTTTATACTTCTTTCAATCAATAGAGATTAGCTGGAGCTATGGGACTCAGCAAAACATCGGGATGAATGTAATCGAGAATCTCTCGATAGCGCTTCCGCCTCTATCTGAGCAGCTCGCCATCGCCGACTTCCTTGACCACGAGACGACGCGGATTGACCAGCTTATTGCCAAGAAAGAGCAGCAGATTGAGCTTTTGCAGGAAAAGCGCACCGCCCTCATCAGCCACGCCGTGACCAAGGGACTCAACCCCAAAGCCAAAAGGAAGGATTCCAGGATTGCGTGGCTGGGGGAGATTCCGGAGCATTGGCGTGTGTGTACATTTAAACGAGTCGCTAACATGTCCTACGGAGTAGGTGGAGAATTAGATAGAACTCTTACCAAGGGAATAAAAATATTATCGCTCCCAAATGTGGGCATAGATGGAACACTTATGCTTGACGATATTCCATATGTTGATCTGGCAGATGACCAGAAGCCAACTTTACTACTTGAGCGAGGAGACCTTCTATTCAATTGGAGAAACGGAAGTTTTAAGCATCTTGGAAAAACGGCCTATTTTTATCTTGAAGGTGAGTATACTCACGTTTCATTCTTGCTACGGATTAGATTCAATCCAGAACAGCACGAATCACGCTATTTCCAACTATTATTGAATGGTTTTCAAAATACTGGTTTCTTTGCATCATCGAAGGCTGGTGTAAATAATACGTTTAACCAGAGTGAGCTCGAAAATCTATGGGTAATGGTTCCCCCGATACATGAACAGAAAGAAATTGCTCATTATCTCGAAAAGGAATTAAGCCAGATAGATAAATTAATATCTAAAATTGCATTTTCAATTTCAAAATTGCATGAATACCGGATCGCTATCATCTCTGCTGCAGTAACAGGAAAGATTGATGTTCGTAAGGAGGCCGCCTAATGCCTATTCCAAATCCTGCGCCGATTTACCGTATCCTTCACATAGACAATCTCTCTGTCTGTTTGAATCGGCGTGGTATTTATGCCCCCAACTTCACACCTGATAACGGTTTGAATTACAGGACAATCCATAATGAGGATATCCAAAACCATCGTCGGACGATGTGCCTCAACTGCGGTCCATGCGGGACTGTTCACGATTATGTTGCGTTCTATTTCGGATATTTGTCGCCTATGCTGTTTCAGCTCAAGACCGGACGCGTGGAAGGGTATACTGAAGGTCAGGAACCTCTTATCTATCTTGTGTCCACGGCTCAGGACATCAGTGCAGTAGGTGTGGATTTCGTCTTCTCCGATGGACACGGAATTGCCGCTTACACAAAGTGGTACGATGATTTGGCGGACTTGAATAAAATAGACTGGAACATGGTTTACCAGAGGTACTGGTCAGATAATATTAATGACATGGATCGTCAAAGGCGCAAACAAGCGGAGTTCCTGATTCATCGTTTCTGCGACTGGAATTTGATTTGCGAAATCGGTGTTGTTAATGATAAAATGCAGCAGCGAGTTGAGGCAACCATGAACGCATTCCCTGCAAGCATGCGTAAACCTGTACGAGTACAGGCACAATGGTATTATTAGGAGGTCTTGCGATGATTGAAATTACCCATGGCAATATCCTCAGGAGCGAAGCAGAAGCCCTTGTCAACACGGTCAACTGCGTTGGGTTCATGGGCAAGGGGATCGCCCTGCAGTTCAAGAAGGCACATCCCGACAACTTTGAAGCTTACAGAAAGGCGTGTGATGCCGGGGAAGTGAAACCGGGCAACATGTTCATTTTCAAAACCGGCTCCATGATTAATCCTAAGTATATTATCAACTTTCCAACGAAGCGTCATTGGAAGGGTAAGTCTCACCTGGAAGATATCTAGTCCGTATTAAAGTCACTCATAGAGGAAGTACGGAAGCACAATATAAGTTCAATTGCAGTGCCGCCTCTCGGCTGCGGTTTGGGTGGGCTCAAATGGAGTGTTGTGCGGCCGATGATCGAAAAGGCCTTCACGGATTTGCCTGCCGTAACGGTTTTGCTCTTCGAGCCCGGGGAGACTCCGGATGCCAGGACAATGCCGGTGCGAACTCAGCATCCTAAGATGACAATTGCAAGGGCTCTGTTTATCAAGTTGATGCATCAGTATAACCAATTTGCTTACCGTCTGACATTTCTTGAAATCCAGAAACTCGCCTACTTTCTCCAGGAAGCGGGTGAGCCGCTGAAACTCAGGTACGAAGCGGGCATTTACGGTCCTTATGCGCATAACCTCAATAAAGTCCTTGAAGCACTTGAGGGACACTATACCAGGGGTTATGGTGATACCCAGAAACCGGACGTGGAGATTGAACTTTTACCGGAAGCTGATGAAGAAGCTGATAAGTTTTTGATGCAGCATCAGGATAAACGACCTCTTCTGGAAAGAGTGGCGGACTTGATAGAGGGATTTGAAACTCCATACGGTATGGAATTGCTTTCATCTGTCCATTGGGTTGCGCATCGCGACCCGGTGCCAGCCAGAACTCCTGAAGAAGCGATTCATAAGATGCATCAGTGGAATGAGCGTAAACAACGGATGTTTCGCGATGAACACATCTGCATAGCATGGAAACGGTTACAGGAGAAAGGCTGGATACCGGAAGCAGTAGCGCATTATGCCGGACCAGCATACGGAAAAGGCCTTTGA
>DATEVI010000220.1:0-3868 GCA_035281865.1 Geobacteraceae bacterium
CGAATACCGAACCCTCAGCCTGGCAATGGCGAAGGCGCACAGCGAACCGACGGCGACCGACAGGGCCGTGGTGGAGGAGGCAACGACCGCGCTGTTCAGGATGATCCTGCCGAACGGGCGTTCCCGGAACAGGGCGGCATAATGGCTAAATGTGGGCCGGGCCGGGAGAAGCGGCGGAAGCCTGGTCAGCTCCTGATCGGTCTTCAGGCTGGTTATGAACTGCCAGAGGAGCGGGGCGCAGCAGTAAGTGAGCACGAATGCGAGGGCAAGATAGAATACGGCCCGTTTCGTCATGAGCGCCCCCTCGTGAGCAGCCTGATGTACCCGACGCTGATCAGGCCCGTAAAGAAAAAGACCGTCACCGCCAGGGCGGAACCGTAGCCGAACTGCAGCGTCTGGAAGAGGACCCGGTAGGCGTAGATGGAAAGGGTCTCGGTGGTGTTGGCCGGACCTCCGCCGGTCAGGACGTAGACAGCGTCGAATACCCGGAAGGCATCCAGGGTCCTGAACAGGAGGACGACCAGGATGACCGGCCGCAGGAGCGGCAGGGTCACGTGCCGGAAAACGGCCCAGGACCCGGCCCCGTCGACCCTGGCCGCCTGGTAGAGATCGCGGGGGATCGCCTGCAGCCCCGCCATGAGGAGAATAGCCACGAACGGTGTGGTCTTCCATACGTCGACCAGCACTGCCGCATGCATTGCCCAGAACGGACTGCCGAGCCAGTTGATCCGCAGGCCGGTGAGGTAGTTCAGAACGCCGAAGTCCGTATTGAAGATCCATTCCCACATCCGGGCCGAGACGACCGTGGGTATGGCCCAGGGAACCAGGATGACTGCCCGGGCAATACCCTTCAGCCGGAACCGGCGCTCCATGAGGAGGGCGACGGCAAGTCCGAGAAGGAGCTCGACCGTAACCGAGAGAGCGGTGAAATAGGCGGTATTTCCCAGCGCGTTCCAGAAGCGGTCGTCCTGCAGCAGGAACAGGTAATTGTCAAGACCGACGAAGCGCGATATGTCGAAGATCGGCATGCGCCGCTGCAGGCTCAGCACAACGACGTACGTCACGGGATAGACGGTGACGAGGGCGAGGAGAGCGAGGGCGGGGATGACGAACGGAACGCCGCTGTCGACTTTCTTCATCTTTCCACCTCAAGGATGTACTCGATCTGTTTCCGTGCGGAGCGGAGCGCCGCCTCGGGGGTCCTGACGCCCACCAGGGCGGCGCTGAACTCTGACTGCATCACCTGGGTGATCATCATATAGTAGGGCGTCACCGGCCGCGGCCGCGCCTCCATGAATATGTCGTGGAGGCCCGCGATGAACGGCTGTTTTTCCCTCAACTCACGGTCCCGGTACAGGGACCGCCTGGTCGGCTTGTACCCTATGGTGAGGGCGAGTTGCTTCTGTGCCGACGGAGAGGTGAGAAACCCGACCAGTCGCCGCGCCGCTTCCGAATGCCGGGAATAGCGGTTGACGCCGAGCTGCCAGCCTCCGAGGGTGGAGGCCGGTTCCCCGCCGGGAAAAGAAGGGAGCGGAGCGACTCCCACCTTTCCCCTGACCGGCGAGCCCTTCTGCTCGAAGATGTTCCAGGCATAGGGCCAGTTGCGCATGAACAGCGCCCGACCGTTGCCGAAGATGTGCCGGGTGGACTCCTCGACAGCGGTCGTCACCAGAGGAGGTGAAACACCGTACTTGGCGACCAGATCATGCATGAAGCCGAGGGCGGCGATGTTCTCAGCGCTGTCGATGACGACCTTGCCGTCACGCAGAACGTCTCCGCCATTGCTCCACAGGTATTCCAGGGCATTGCAGACCAGCCCCTCGTACTGCTTACCCTGCCAGATGAAACCGTACAAATCCTTTTCCCGCGCGGTGATGTAACGCGCCGTCTCGACCATTTCCTGCCAGGTGCGCGGCGCGGCGAGGCCGTACTTGTCCAGAATGTCCCGGCGGTAATAAAGAACCCCGGCATCGATGTACCAGGGAACGGCGTAGGGCCTCCCCTGCCAGGTCACCGCCTTCATCGGTCCGGGGAAGAATTCATCCCGCTCGGCAACGGGCACGAGAAGGCTCAGATCGGTCAGCCACCCGGCCCGGGCGAACTCGGGCACCCAGATGACGTCCATGCTGAATACGTCGAAATCGGAGCTCTTCCCTTCCAGGTTGATGACATAGAACTGGTGCTGCTCGTCGGACGACGCCGGAAGGGTCTCGTCTTTTACCCGGATGCCCGGATTTTCAGCCTCGAACCGGTCCAGGAGCTCCCTGAGCGGACCGGGATCGCCGGCGATCTTGCCGTGCTTGAAGACGACAACCGTTTCCCCCGCACGGGTCCTGCCATGCTGCCGGTCGCAACCCGGAGCCAAGGCAAGTAAAAGGAGTATGGCCGCTGCCAGGGCTGCAATTAGCTCAGTGCTGGTTTTCATGAAAGTATCCGACAGTCCGCCGCAATCACTTTCCAGGGCGCGGATCTGTCCATGGATTGAACTATACCATGGGGGATGGAGCCGTCAATTCTGTCGTAACCAGGCAGTCATGGGCTGGAGAATCATCTGGTCAGGGAACTTATGCGCGTCCAGTCCCCGCCATCGGCACGGCCATCGCCGAGGATATCAAGCGGCAGGTCGTTACGGAAGGTGAAGATAGAGGGTGATCTCATAGGTGTCGCGTAAGGATGACGTGGCAGACGGCGACGAGATAACGGATGCGGGATTTGTGGTCAATGCGGATGGATAGAGGTAAATGTCTATAATTCATGCCTGACGACAAAGGTTCCCTGCTGCCTCGGCAGTTGATTTGGCAATGCTTACGGAATTCTCTGAAATATCTATTGATGTAATCAATGTTTCCGGGTTATTGCGGGCAAGCGTAACGGTTTGAGCGCCAACGCCACAACCTGCTTCCAGAATCTTGCTGCCGGAAGGGAAAACGGTGTCTGAATGCAGTAATTCAACAAGCGTAGATGCTTGATCCTGTAGACGGGTGCTTTCCTTCAGATCGTAGCCATGTACATATGAAGTTTTCAATTTCTTTTCCTTACCTTGACGAACGCCATACGCCTGACCGACCTGTTTTTTTGGTCCGATCCTGGCGCTAGTTGAAAATTGAGCTTCAGCGTCCCTCACCCCTCACTGGTTGTGCGAGTCTGCCGAGATTGAAGCCATCTTTTGAAGGAAAGTTGGCTCTCCCCCGAAGGCTTGCCAGCCAGAAGGCCTTCGACACTGATGTCTTCGTCAATGCCTTCCCAATGAATCCCTAGCCCATTGCCGATAAGTCTCCAATTTTTTCTTTCCTGTGGGGTAGCGTGCTCTAGACGAGGGAACCAGCCCAATGGAACAGCAATGCTTCTTCCGTCACTCAAATCAACTGAGAGCGTGTCTTCGGATATGTGGACATCTACTGCATTGGGAATCTCCATCTTAACGGCCGAAATAGTCATTCCACGCCTCCATAAGTTCTTGTTGGTTTTCTTCTATGATAACTCGAATCCTTTTCAGTTCCAATCGACTGAATCCTCCACTGGTCTGTAATCGTATGGGGTCGAGCCAAAACTTCGCTACATTGTCTTCTCGCTCGACATGTATATGCATTGGCTCGTCGCGGTCGCTTGCATAGAAGAAGAAACGATATGGTCCCACTCTTAAAATTGTTGGCATTTACCCTCTCTTTTTATATTTGTACTTTTCAACGGGCATGGCTTTGACCCGTCGGCTTTAGGGCGGGTCGTAAGCCTTGTTAGGAACTGATTTCCTTCTTCCAGATATAGTCAGCTTCCTCGTGCGAAGTACAGACTTGGATTTTGGGTTTCCAGTATTCATCTTCTGTCACGACGCACTCCAAGGTAGAATCCTGAAAAGTGAAGACATAGT
>DATEVI010000221.1:0-4969 GCA_035281865.1 Geobacteraceae bacterium
TTTCTTTCTTGCAAGACGGATCATGGCCATCACCAGGCTTCCATACTCTCTCTCCAGCTCGGCTATCCTCGGAAAGCACGAATTGAGGGACATTGTTTCCGGGTTACCGGCAAAAATACCGGACACCATGGGAGCAATCAGCTTGCGCAAGGCTTCGTCACCTAGCCGGCGTCGGCCGAAGGACGCCAGTGTTTCATCAATTCCGGTTGGAGGACCGGGAATAAAAGGCTCCATTGCCAGTCGAAGTTTGCCCGGCCAGGAGATGAGATTTGATTTGAAGAACGCCGGCCCGCTTTCCGGGAGACGATGCAGAGCCCCGTCCGAATAGATAAAACGCCTTCGGGCATTGTCATTGCTTCTCAGTAGCCTGTCCGTAACGTTCAGCTCCGCGCAGAGATCCAGGGTCTGGGGCTTGCTGTCAAGAAATCCGTTGGGTCCCCATTCGCAGAGAAATCCTTCGGTCTTTATACTCCATATCTTTCCACCGAGCCTTTTCTCCTTCTCGATCAGGGTTACGTCCAGCTCTACTCCGGCGGCATTTGCCTTTTCACGCAAAAGATATGCGGTTGCGAGTCCGGAAATTCCACCACCGACGACTATTGCCTTTTTCATAATGCCTCCCGAATTTTCAATTCTATCCATGCCGAACGCCCTGTCAACCGAAAAAACCTGACTTCCGGTTGACATGTCCACCATCTGCGATTACATTCAAGAAATATTAGAGTGAAAGGACAATTGGATGGAATATAAGGACTACTACCAGGTACTCGCACTGAAAAAGGGCGCCTCAAGCCAAGAAATAAAAAAGGCCTACCGCAAGCTTGCTATCAAATACCATCCCGACAAAAATCCGGGCAACAAGGAAGCGGAAGAAAAATTCAAGGAAATCAACGAGGCGTATGCCGTCCTCTCCGACAGTCAGAAAAAAGCTCAGTACGATCAGTTCGGATCGACGGACTTCCATCGCCGCTTTTCACAGGAAGACATCTTTCGCGGATTCGATGTGGGAGACACATTCAAGGATATGGGTTTCGGCACCGACGATATCTTTTCCCGCATATTCGGCGCCGGAGGCTTCCAGCAAGGCCCAAGCTTCAGGGGCAGGAAGCGTCGTGGTGAAGATTTCACCATGGATGTGCACGTTTCTTTCCGCGAAGCGGCGCATGGCGTCGAAAAGCGCGTGGCGTTCATGAGGGATGGCGTCCGTGAAGAGTTGTCGGTAAAAGTACCTGCGGGAATTTCCGACGGCGCCAAATTGAGGGTCGCCGGAAAGGGAGGGAAGGGAACCGGTGATGGACCGTCGGGAGACCTTTATCTGGTCGTAAAGGTCGGGAACGACCCCATTTTCACAAGGGAAGATGACGATATCGTTGTCGAACGGAACATACGTTTTTCAGAAGCAGCTTTGGGAACATCACTGGAAGTGCCGACACTGGAAGCAAACAAGAGGATAAAAATCCCGGCCGGTATACAGCCGGGAACGAAAATCAGGTTGAAGGGATTCGGATTTCCACGGCTGGACAAGGGCACACGGGGTGATCTCTATGTAAAGATCGGCATAATGGTTCCGGAAAACCTTACCGAGCCTCAGAAAAAACTCCTTGAGGAACTAGCTGATGCCGGCCTGTAAGCCGGCATCAGCAAAGGCTCTTAGTGCCGTATTTCAATTGCTGCGCTTTTCCTCAGATCGGCGAG
Source organism: Geobacteraceae bacterium (assembly GCA_035281865.1). Classification (GTDB taxonomy): domain Bacteria; phylum Desulfobacterota; class Desulfuromonadia; order Geobacterales; family Geobacteraceae; genus CAIWTU01. The sequence goes on from DATEVI010000221.1 coordinate 1,696, forward strand.
CCACTGGTTGAACCTCTCTTCAGACTTCTTCTTGTACAGCATATCCTCAATTTGCCCTTTCACCTTTTCATAGGGCTCGCTTTTGCCTCTGGAACGTTCCACAAGCTTGACGATGTGGATACCGGACTGCGTGGCAAAAGGCCCGCTGACTTCTCCTGGTGACAGCTTTGTCAGGACGGCCTCGAATTCGGGAACCATTTCGCCTTGCTTGAACGCTCCCATATCACCGCCTTCTTTTGCTGAAGCGTCGTCCGAGTATTTCTTTGCCAGTTCCCCGAAATCCTTCCCGCTCTTCGCTTCCGCCTGTATGCCCGAAGCCTTGTCGGCTATGCGTGTCTTTTCTTCCTTCGTGGCGTTGTCAGGCACGCTGAGCGTGATAAGAAGGGCGTGAAAGGTGCCTTCCGTTTCGAACTTTTCCGGATGCGCGGCATAAAACTCCCGCACCTCCTTATCGGAAATCTGAATTTTGGAGCGAACCTCCTGGCTTACCAGGCGAAGCCTCTCGAGTTGCTCCTTGAGTTGGGACTTGTATGCCTCAAAGCTGATACCCTGGCCGTTCAGTGCGGCCAGCAGCGTTTCCTGGCTTATATTGTTCTGTCTCTTTACGTCCTCGATCGCCTGTTTAACCTCTTCATCGGACACCTTTATGTCCAATTCCTTGATTTTGTGGGCAACAAGTTTCTTGTTGATTATCGAGTCCAAAGCAGTCTCATGAAGCCGGGCCTTATCAGGATCAATGGCGGAGGGGTTCTTCTCCAGCATCTTTTCCAGGTCGCTTTGTTCCTTCTCGACTTCATAGGTGGTTATCGGCTCGTCATTGACGATAGCCGCGATTCCATCGATAACTTCCGCAAAAGCTGCAACGGGCAGGCAAATTGTGATAACCGCAACAAATATTTTCAGTTTTCTTTTCATATTCATATTTTCTTTTCAAAACGGTTGGAATGGATTTAATGTGGGTGGTCGCGGCACACGGACCTTCGCGTCGCAAAAGGTCCGTTTCAGCACAAAAGGGCAGGCCAAAGGCCTGCCCTCTCCGCTTCGTTCCGGCAAGTTTACTTCGAAGTGGCAGGTGGCACCGGGGCCTTTTCAGCCGGCTTGTCGACGGCATCACTCCCTGCGTCTTCCTTGATGGATATTTTTGCGTTTTTCTTGAGATTCTCTTTCAGGTTCTGCAGGACTTCCTGCTGCTTGGAGGGCTGCATTGCCGCCTTGATCTGGTCTTTAACTTCGTCAAAAGAGCGCACACCGGCAGGCCGTTTTCCCGTTACCTTGATAATATGGAATCCGTACTGTGTCTTAACGACATCGGACATTTCACCATCTTTCAGACTCCATGCGGCTTTTTCGAATTCCGGTACCATGGTCCCCCTGGAAAACCATCCGAGGTCCCCACCCTTCGCAGCCGAGCCGTCAACCGAATTCTTCCTGGCCAGCTCCTCGAAACTTGCTCCTTTTTTCAACTGGGCAAGAATGTCCTGGGCCGCCTGCTCGGATTTGACCAATATGTGACTTGTCCTCAGCTGTTCACCGGTCTTGAACTTGTCCTTGTTCGCATCATAGAACTTCTTCATTTCATCGTCGGATACCTTCACGTCTTGTTCAAGCTTCTTCCTGACAAACGCTTCGACAATTACCATTTTTTTCACGCTTTCAAGCCGGGCAACCACGTCCTTGCTTTTATCGATGCCGTCCTTTTTTGCCTGCTCCAGAACGAGTTCACGAAAAATCATGCCGTCGAGAAGCTCCTTCTTTCCCTCCGGCGACTGGGCCATGGGTCTGACGACCGGCGGCAGGTTTTCCACTTCTGCGTTAAAGTCTTCAACCGTGATAACCTTGCCGTCCACTTCCGCTAACACCTTTCCGTCCTTCTTCGTATCGACATCCGAAGCAGGCTTGCAGGCAAACAGCGCCAGGGAGCAGGCGACCAGTGTCAATTGCTTGATACCTCTCGTATAATACACTGTATATCTCCTTTATTATTAAGCAAAATTGGACTTGCAAGTGGATAGGATTACCATATCAGACAAGCCTTTTCAAGACATTTCTGGCTTCTCCCATGATGCCATCGAAGGACGAACTGGACGGTTCCGCGCAGAGGCGGAAGTCCGGGGTAAACTGATATTTCCTGGGAGACTCCCGGATGAGGGATATGATCCTGTCGGGAGAAACAGGGGTCTTTTCATGGAAGGCGAAAATCAGCTTTCTTCCATCGAACTCCAGTCGCCTGATCAAAAGCTTTTTAAGATGAACCCGCAATCTCATAACCTCGAGAAGATAGGACACGGCAGGAGGCAACGGCCCGAATCGGTCGACGACTTCTTCCATGATCTCGGAGACATCGTCCTCGGCGTCGGACTGGACGAGTTTCTTGTACAAGACCAGCCGCTGATTCGGGTCATTGACGTAATCTTCAGGGATGAACGCCGGAACCCTGAGATTGATCTCGGGCTCGACCCGTTCCGCGTGCGTTTCACCCTTCAGTTTGCAGACGGCCTCTTCAAGAAGTTCCGTATATAGTTCGAAACCGACGGCCGCGATATTTCCCGACTGTTTGGCGCCGAGCAGGTCTCCTGCTCCCCGTATTTCAAGGTCATGGGTGGCAATTCGGAATCCGGCTCCCAGTTCGGTTATGTCCTGGATGATCTTCAGCCGCTCACGGGCATCGGATGACAAGGCCCCTTCACCGGGAATCAGCAAATAGGCGTAGGCCCTCTGCCGGGATCGGCCGACTCGCCCGCGGAGCTGATAAAGTTGGGAAAGTCCGAAGGTATCCGCACGGTTGATGATGATAGTGTTGGCAGTGGGAATGTCTATGCCCGACTCGATGATAGTGGTACTGAGCAGCAGATTGTATTCGCCGTGCATGAAACCGAGCATCACTGCTTCCAGCTCTTTTTCGTTCATCTGACCGTGTCCGACAACGAGCTTCGCCTCGGGTAGAAGTGCTTTCAGGTAATCCGCCATCGCCCCTATCGACTGGACACGGTTATGGACAAAGAACACTTGTCCACCGCGCCGCAGTTCGCGCAGAACGGCTTCCCTTATCAATTCGTCGGAAAACCTGGCAACAAAGGTCTTAATGGACAGGCGGTCGACCGGAGGGGTATCGATAATGGACAATTCCCGAATACCCGTCAGGGACATATGAAGGGTTCTTGGAATGGGCGTGGCGGTCAGGGTCATGACGTCCACAACAGCGCGGTATTCTTTCAGCTTTTCCTTGTGTGCAACCCCGAATCTGTGCTCTTCGTCAACAATGACCAGACCAAGG
>DATEVI010000222.1:0-3959 GCA_035281865.1 Geobacteraceae bacterium
CTGTCATGAAATAACTGTTACATTATGGCGCTCGGATTTAGGTCGGATTTGGTCGATCTGATTGAGTCAAACCGCAGGCGTAGCAAGGCTACGTCGAGGATTTGGCGATTGAAGAGCGGCAAAAGACGGCCTGAAGATGAGGTGCAAGAATGTAATGGTTATTGCATGACAGACCCTTATTACATTTACTCCGGTCAGCAATTGGATGTGAGATGGCCGGGGTTGAACAGACTGTAAGCTTATCGGCACAAGCGAACTGGACTTTAGCAGGCTGTTGAAAAAACTATTGCGGGGCCGGTCTGCGGTGTTGCCGCTCGCTCGGGAGCTCGACGTAGCGCTGCTACGCCTCGCTCCCTCTCTCACTTGCGCCTAGCATCCCGGCCTCCTCATGACGTTTTTCAACAGCCTGTTAGGTCTTTTCGGCGAAAAATAAATTTCGCGGATTCATCCCGCGGCCCCTTTTTACCCCATTTGACTCGATTTCCCCATCCATTATACTTTCCTTAATCCCTCCTCCACCTCAATTCCCATCAACAAGGAGGCAGCCATGGCAACATTCATCACCAATGCCGGCAGGTCGGTACGCCTGAGTTTCCGGCAGGCACTGGAGAGAGATTGCGTCACTATCGTTCGCAAGGAGATCAAGGGAGATCCGCTTCTCGACTTCGCCCGCTCGACGGCCTCGGGTCTTTCCGCATCGCCACGCAAACTGGACTGCCGCTTTCTCTACAATGGGCGGGGAAGCGAGTTATTCGACCGGATTACCGAGTTGCCCGAATATTATCTCACCCGCACGGAATCCGTCATCCTGGCCTCAAGTGCCCGCCTCATCAGGGAAATCGCCGGGCCGGCAACCCTCGTGGAACTCGGTTCCGGCAGTTCGGCAAAGACCGATTACCTGCTTCGTGCATGGCTCGCCCATGGCTGTCCGGTCCGCTACATCCCTGTCGACATAAGCGAAGAGGCACTGAGCGGGGCGTGCGATGCCATCAACCATGACCATCCGTGTGTCCGGATTGTCGGTCTCAACACCGACTATGGTGCGGCATTTCCTCTCTTGAGGGAGGTGTCCCCGGTATTGGTGCTTTTCCTGGGAAGCACCATAGGTAATTTCGACCGGGAAGAGCTGCCCCGTTTTCTCGGTTCGCTTTCCAACGCCCTCTCACCCGGAGACTTCTTTCTCATCGGCATCGACCTGGTAAAGGACCGGAGCATTATCGAGGCGGCTTACAACGATTCATCCGGTGTGACTGCCGAGTTCACCCGCAACCTCTTCGCCCGTATGAATCGGGAACTGGAGAGCGGCATCGATCTGTCAGCCGTGGAGCATGTGGCGCGCTACGATCCGGAAAAGGGGCAGATGGAGATCCTGGCCCGCTTCACCCGGGAGGAAACGATCCGGGTGGCGCCGCTTGGGCAAAGTTTTACCGTTGCGGCCGGGGAGGAGGTCCTTGTGGAGATAAGCCGCAAGTTCCGCCTGGATGCGTTTCTTCCCAGCCTGCAAGGGTTCGGTTTCGCGACGGAACAGGTCTTCACCGACGAGCGGCGCTGGTTCGCGCTCGTCCTGGCGAGGAAGACGGCGGGGGCAGTAGTCAGTAGTCAGTAGTCAGTAGTCAGTAGTCAGTAGTCAGGTGTCGGGTGTCGGGTGTGGTAGCTGATGCTGTTGTTATGATATACTCTAGCCATTGAGTAAGGTAATTGCCGATGAGGAGGCGGGTGCGTTTGAATCAAGATACTGCAAAGTTGCATATGCCGGAACAGGAAAACTATTTCCCATATATCAAACGATTGAACCAGGATTATGAAAGAAGGATAAGCAGGATTCCATTCCTGAACATCGATTCGATATTGATTCCGTCCCCCTATATACAGGACAAAACAATCGATATCGATTACGAGCACAGCTACGTTTGGGATGAGGAAGGCGAACTGCTGGGGTATCTTCTCGTTTATTCGAATCCTGAAAAAACGAAATTCCAGATTTACAAACAGGTTACCAGCCCTTTCGGCAGAGCGAAAGGCATCGGGTCGGCCTTCATGGAGAAACTGGCCGATGACGTTGCCCCTGATGCTACCATCTACCTCTACGTCTGGGAAAAGCTGATCAGCAGCATCGATTTCTTTATGAGTAAAGGCCTGGAACTGGAAGGGTCTATCGTATACCGCAAGATGAAATTTTACCTGATGTCCGCGCGGGCACGGACAATACGGCAAAAAATCGACCAGACAAAGTCCAGGGATTATTCCGTTGCCGAGGAGTTGACCAAGATCCGCCACGATGCGAAAAAATCGGTAAAAGTACTCGCCGACATGGCCTCGATGCTTTCCGTGGACAATTTCAACAAGGTCACAGAAGACATCAACAGGGAAACCACGGCGCTTCTCAACACGCTGAACATGTATGAAGACAAGATCAGGACTGCCCATGAGGTGCGCATAAAGGATCTGATAACCGACCGCGTCGTACCGTTCATCGAGGTGGCGAATGTTCCCTGTGAGATACGGCTGATTCTGGAGTCGAAGATTTCCCCGGTTCTCGGTAATTACATGGACTTCAGCCGTGCCTTGATCAATCTTGTCTCGAACTGTCTTGACGCAATAAGTGAGGCCGGCAGGCATGGCGTTATCGAGATAACGCTGGCCGAAAGAGATGACAGGGTAGTTCTTTCCATCAGGGACAACGGTACGGGCATCGATGAAGAGAGGCTCATGACCGGTCCCGACATGCTCCCGCTCTTTGTGGGCAAGACGACAAAAAGGGGAAAAACCGGCGAAGGAGTGGGTACACGGCAGATTTTCTCGACATTCGGAGTCGGCAATATCGTTGTGGAGAGCAAGGTTCGGGAATTTACCAGGTGGACCATATTTTTGAAGAAAAGCACGCACAAGGATACGGTTTTCCTGACCGAACTGGAAACCAGATATGTCGCATTTATCAACGCGACGAAGCATATCGGGATTACGGAAACAAGCACGAGGACCGAAGTGGCGGCATTTATCTGGCAGCTCAGGCAGATGGAGCTATTCAGCTACGACCTCGTATACCAGTTCAGCAGATACAATAATGTTCGCGATATCTATCGGAGCATTCTCCTGTATCGCTACGGCGGAGGGGAATTCCATTCTCTCAGGGCGGAACTGGAAAAATACAGGATCGATAACTCGTCAATCAGGTCCTGGCTTCTGGGCATGACCAAACGCATCAAACGGAATGAAACGTTCGTCAAAGAGAATCTCAATTTTGACGAATATAAGGGAATTCTGTTCAAGAGCTACGGGCAAGCCAAGGACACTACCATGATCTTCACCATGGATCCCGATACGGATCGTTTTTATACGACGGACCGCAAACTTGCAGAGCACATGGACTTTGTTCCGTACCTTGGCCGCACGCGCGATCACCTCTTGCGCGGAGAATTCAACGGAGACGTTATGAAGGCGGAAAGTGCCCTGGTTCTAGGCGTCTGGTCGGTAAAGACCATCGATGACCTGCGTGAGAGGCTGAAGATGATCCGGACAGGAGCCCGGCAGTTTCTGGACATGGGCCTGAAAAGGGACAAACGGCTTTCCTTTTACACCACGACTTTCAATCTGTGTAATTGCGAGATCGATACGTTCAAGACCACCACCCTGGGCGAAATGGCGGATGTGAAGGACGAGGATCTCGACCAATTCATCGTGACGTCTGAGGGCGAACTTACCGGACTGGTTTTCGCGGAGTGACGGGGAGTTTGAGCCCGGGTGTCCGGAAACAATAAAGTTGTTACATGCACAATAAACTTTATACCTTTTTCGGCTTTTCTGAAAAACCAGTGGACAATGAAATTCTTACATTTTTAATGATTCTGGCCCGTACATAACGGGCCAGTTTTTTTACTTGACGCTCCAACGGAGGGTGGTTGTGGAGGATGAATAACCTGTTTAAGGAGTATTACTGATGAGAATTATCAGATACCTGC
>DATEVI010000223.1:0-14484 GCA_035281865.1 Geobacteraceae bacterium
ATCTCCCTCTCTCTCCATGCCACATAGTATGGCAGATTGTCGGTATCACGCCAAACGGAAAAATGACCGCTTTCCGGATCAAACGCCCGGGTATTTTACTTTTCATGATTTTTTTCGGCACAACATTTCGCACCAATCAACTTGAAGCAAAACCGGAAAGACAATTATTCAGCCACGGACCCACACAGACAAATGCGGACAATTTAAAATTCGCATTAAAAGGTATTGTCCTGATTCTGTCCGTGTGTGTCTGTGGCAAAAAAAGATTTTTCAGAACTTATTTTGATGCTTTTGTTTGACTCCACTTCAGTCCGATTTTTCACCCAGTGAAATTGAGCATTGCAAAACGTGTGATACCATCTAGAAAAAGGAGAAGGAGGTAAACATCATGGTCAGGAAATGGGTTATACTCCTCATGCTGCTTGTTGTGACATGGGGTTGTGCGGACATGGGGACAAGATCCGCCCGGGAAGAGGCTCCACGGATCACCAAAGAGGATTTGAAGAAGCAGCTTGGCTCGCCCGATCTCGTCATACTCGATGTCAGGACGGACAAGGACTGGTCGTCGGTTGATTCGAAGATTGCGGGCGCGGTTCGTGAGGACCCGAAAGATTTTTCCATGTGGGTCGGCAAATATCCAAAAGATAAGACCCTGGTTCTCTATTGCACCTGACCGAACGAGGGAACCAGCGCCGGTCTGGCGCTGAAGCTCATCGAAGCGGGGTATCCGAAGGTCTACGCCCTCAAGGGCGGATGGAAGGAGTGGACCGGAGTCGGCTACCCCGTTGAACGGAAGTGATTTTCGACCGTGAGTCAGTCCCTGGTCCCGGAACTGTAATCCGGAAAGGGAAGACGCCGATTTGATCCGCCTGCAAATATCTTGCAGGCTTTTTATTTTGCATCTGCCTGCCGACATCTTCCGCCCCGAAATCACAAGTCTCCAGAAAAAATTCATTTGACCGCAGTTTTTCGGTTCTCTCTCCGAGGTAAAGCAAAAACACACTGGACCCTCCCATATACTCTATGTTATGTTTCCCTTCCGCAAAACCGGCGAAAAATATGAGAAAGTGCGCAGGGATAAGGACGATGAACTACGAGAATTCGCAATTACACCGTGGATATGCAAACAAAATACTTTCGATAGAACTTGGTTGCGGCTCCATCGCGGCAGAGGAACTGAACCCCGTGGTAAGGGACTATTTCATCGGAGGCCGGAGCCTGGGCCTCTATCTGCTGCACAGCGCCATCACGCCCGAAACCAGTGCAACCGATTCGGAGAATCCCCTGATTCTCGCCAATGGCCCTTTGGGCGGGATACCCCAGTTCCCCGGAGCTGCAAAGGCCATGGCCGTCTCCCTCTCTCCACTGACCGGCATCCCCGGAGTTTCAAACTTCGGCGGTTACTTTGGCGCCTATTTGAAGTATGCGGGATTTGACGCCCTGAAAGTAACGGGAAAAGCCGACCGGGAAACCATGATCGTCATCGACGGCTTCAACCGGCAGGTCACCTTAGAAGCGGCGCCCGAACTGGAAGAGGTTTTCGATCTGGAGAAGGCGATCGCACAGCGTTTCACGGAGGCAGGATACGACAAACGCCATATCGCTTTCATGTCCACCGGAACGGGGGCGGACCATACGGCATTCGGTTGCATTAACAGCCACTACTACGATGTGACAAAGCCTGTGCCCGGGGGACGCGGCATCTTCCGCACCAAGCAGGCCGGGCGAACCGGCATCGGCAGTGTGATGCGCGACAAAAAAATCAGGGCTATCGTGGTTCTTGCCGATTATCCCCGGGGCGACAACCCCTATGGCGCGACCGACTGGGAAAGGGTCAGGAATGCAGGGGCCACACTCCACAAGGTAATCAAGGAGGTCGATCCCCAGTCCCTGAAGATGTACAGGAAAGGGAGCGCCGGCCTGATAACCTTCATGAACAAACCGGAATACCAGTCCCTGCCGGTCAACAATTTCCAGATGGGCTCCGATCCGCGGGCGCCCCAGATCTGCGGCAAGTTCTACGCAGAGCACCTGTTCGAGCACCGTGGCATGGACGGATGTTTCCCCGGCTGCAACCTGCAGTGCACCAAGGGCGGCTGGGTAACGCTGGTCTCCGGCGACCACAAAGGGGAAAAAGTCTGGGTTGACGGCCCCGAATACGAAACGGCGGCCGGTTTCGGTTCCAACTTGGGAATCTGGAACGCCGAATTCATCATGGAGGCCAACTGGCACTGCGACAATTACGGAATCGACACCATCACCACCGCCACCCTCATGGCCTTCCTCATGGAATCTTTCCAGCGGGGCTTCCTGACCAGAGAGGATGCGGATGGGCTTGAGCTGACCTGGGGCAACGAAGCCGATGCCCTGACCTTCATACACCGGCTGGCACACGGAGAGACGGAACTGGCACAGGCGGCCGGCACGGGTATGATCGAACTGGTCGACTGGGTTGCCGACCGGCATGGCCGGAGGACCGGCTCAGACCCACGGTCCGAACTGGAACTCTTCGCCATGCAGACCAAGGGACTCCCCTTTTCCTTCTACAGGACCCATCGCTCCCTCTCCATGCAAGGCTCCTATGCCGCCGCAAGCGACATCGGCGCCCATCATGCGGCTGCATGGCTGATCAAGGTCGACCTTTTGGGCGCACTTCCTACCTTTGAGGACAAGGCGACATCGCTGATCACCTATCCGAGGGTTCGTCTCGGCAACGACAACATGGGAGTGTGCAAGCTCCCCTGGGTGGACGTGTTCAACCCGGAATCGGCAAAGGTGCAAAATCCGGAAATGCACATCAATCCGGCTTCCCAGGAACTCTATGCCGAGTTCTTCAACGGCATGCTGGGAACGGATATGACCTGGGAAGAGATATTCGAGCAGACGGACCGGGACATCAACCTGCAGCGGGTAATGAACGCCATGCGCTACGGCAGGGACACGGAGAAGCAGGACTGGATACCGGATCGGGCCATCGGACCAACCGACGATATACTGTACGAGGCAGAGGCGGAATACAACGACGGGGAAGTATCCAAAATCCTGGGCAACTCAATTGAAGAGGTCCGATCCGTTACGACCGCGGTAAAACGGGAAGCACTGATGAAGCACAGGAAAGAGGAACTGCGGAAACTGATAGCCCATTACTACGAGAAAAGGGGCTGGAGCACGTCCGGCATCCCGACCGTCGATACCCTGCAACGGCTCGGGCTGTGGGATTTCCTGAAAGAGGAGACAAGGGAGAGAATATCGGAAATGACCGTTGGCCGGACAAAGTGCGTCGGGTCTTGAACGCGGATGTTCCCGCTTGAGAGGTTGACCCTGCATCGTTTTCTGACTTGATTACTTCTGTTGAATATGGCCTGCGTAAGCGGGCCATATTTGTTTGCGCTAAGAAGATGCCACCCGTATTTCCCAGTCGTTCCGAGCATATTGCCGCATGCTGACTTCCACGGGAAGGAACTGCCTGATCACATCCGCGTTTGTGCTCATGTGTCGCGTGGGGGTAAGGGTGCGAAAGCTTCCACCCCCTGCCAGAGCCATAGGTAGCAGCAGCTGGTCGGCCAGGTATCGACCGACCGGAACATTGGCTGCCAGGTATTCTGCGACCGCCTTGACAGTATCTCCCGCCACTTTTTCGGCACTGACCCCCAGTTCACCGAAACCGGTAAATACTTCCGTAATATGTTCGGACACGATTTCCAGGCAGAGGACATTGCCCGGACCCATCGACGAGACGGCCTCTTCCACAGAAAAGGACCGTTCTTCCCAGTTGAGCCTGTCGCGCACCACCTTGAGCTCCCTTTCCGCAATAGAGCGTGGCAGCCGTGCCACCACGGCACGTGCCGAGCGGTCGAGAATGGTGCCTCGCTCCGGTAGATCGAGCCTTTGCAGCCGGGCAACAGGTTCAACGGAAACGGTGATTTTCCCTCCCCCGGCCGGGAAGAATCCGGGACGCTGCAGGGTGGCCGAGACGTTCGGCCCCATCTTTCGTATGAGCGGCAAAAAGGCTAGTTCCAGAAAGTCGAAGGGGGGAGCGTGCGGATTGTGAGTGCCCCCCTCCAAAAGTAGTTCCGATGGCGAATCAGCGGTGAGCAGTGCCGGCAGTACGGATTGCAGTACGAGGGTACAGCTTCCCGCGGTGCCTACCGCGAAATGATAGCTGCCTGCCTTGATCGACCGGGGGGCGAAGACAAGCGCCTGCGATCCGATATGGGCTCCCTCCACCTGTGCACGACCTATCTCAACCGCCGCATTGACCGCGGTCAGGTGCTGACGCATCAGACCCGGCTTCGGTCGTCCGGCCCTGATTTTCTCGATGCGGAACGGCAGCCCCGTGACAAGTGACAGGGCGAGGGACGACCGGAGAACCTGGCCGCCCCCTTCTCCTTGAGAGCCGTCGACGACAATCATGGCATCCTCCCTACAAACATGGTAAACATAATACCACATCAGATTGCGTTTGAGATGAGCGGAAAGGGTGCGGCATAATGGCGCAGTTGTGGGTTTTTGTCTCTCTGTTGTCGGCAATGGGCGATGCGGCAAGGGACTTTTCGGCCAAGAGGGTCCTGACAAAGGGCAACTCCATGCTTTTCACCTGGCTGATATTCGTCCTGCCGTTGCCGGTCATTTACGCTGCCGACTTTTTCTACGGCATCCCCCACCCTGCCCCCGGTTTCTATTCCGCCATATTCAGTGCCGTTCCGCTGGAAATACTGGCCCAGATCCTGTACATGCAGGCACTCCGGCTGTCTCCGCTCAGCATCGTGGCCCCGCTTCTTTCCCTTACTCCGGTGTTCATGCTGGTCGTTCCTTTTCTGATTATCGGTGAAAAAATCAGCATGGTCGGCGGAAGCGGGGTGCTGCTGGTCGCCGGGGGTGCCTATATTCTGAATGTCGACGCAGTGAAAAAGGGAATTCTCGAACCCTTCAGGGCACTGTTCCGGGAACGCGGCGCAGTCTACATGTGCATCGTTGCCATGCTCTTTTCCTTCACCGCGACGCTTTCAAAGAAAGCGATAAGCCTTTCTTCGCCTTTACACTACATGGCTGTGTACTGGACATGTCTGGTTATCGGCATGTCGCCCCTGGTTTTGCGGACTTACAGGGGCAGGTGGAACGAGATGAGAGAAGAAGGGGCGGTTGGGAAGGCGATAATTCCGTCAATATTGTTTCTATTAGCCGTTTTTGCGGCGGCTTATTCCCTGAGTATTGCCAAGGTGACCTATGTGATTACGATCAAAAGGCTGAGTGCCCTGTTCAGTATTGCCCTGGCAGGGGCTTTTCTGAAAGAGGAGCACATACGCGAGCGTCTGACGGGTGCGGTTCTGATGCTATCGGGTTTTGCGCTGATTGTCCTCTTCGCCTGAAACAGGAGTCGAATTGTGGTATATTTTTCAGGAATTTTTTTGTACCTTTGTGATTCGTCGGTTTAATTCTGCTTCTTGATAAAAAGTGCTTTATCTGATACTCGTAAATGGTTAGAATATTTCTTTTTTATAATAACAGGGGATCATAATCATGAAACCGGTACTTGATGCATTAAAGAATTATCTGGATTCAAAAGGTATCAAATATGACGTTTCGACGGCAAACACCGTATGGTTTTCGCTTCTCATACCGACTCCTGAAATAAAAGAGATGCCCAACAGGTTTGTATCATGCGGGATCAGGATTCCGGAACGCAACGGTCAGCTGATGTTTTTTTCCGCTACCGTGATGGTCGTGGAGATGTCCGAGGAAATGCTGGTGGGAATTTCATCCGTATTGATGAAGTTTCAGAGTTCCGAGTTCAGGGCAGGAAGAATTGTCTTGCATCCCGACGGCACGATCTTCTATACCCTGACGCAGTTCCTCTGTACTGGAGGGACAATTGACGAACAGGCCATTGCCGCCATGATAACCACTGCCGTGCTCGAAATCGCCTCGATTTTCATGATCCGGGACAATGCGGTAAAAATCCTGCCGCTGGCGACCGTGTCACACTTCGGAATGGCCTGAAAATCCCGGGACCTTTCCCGCTAACCTCTGCGGAATAAACAAGGCGGTATTTACAGGGCTTCAAATAAATTATTGTCGTGAGGTTTCCCATGGGAAAACAATACAAGAGTCTTACCGTAAAAGACATCGAGTTCGCCAAAAGGCAGCGCATGTTCTTTATTGCAAGCGCCGGCGGGAAAGAGGTCAATCTGGCGCCTAAGGGTGACGACTGCTTCCGTTTCCTCGACGAACAGACGATGCTCGTTCTCGACTATCCTGGCAGCAGCAACCGAACCGGCCGGGATATCGAGGCCGGCGGCGAAGTTACGGTGATGTTCTGTTCTTTTGCGGACGAGCCGAAGGTGCTCCGCCTTTTCTGCAAGGGTGCGCTGGTGGAAAAGTATAATCCGCTCTTCGGGGAGTTGATGATGAATTTTTCGGACATCAGTCCGGCAATTGTTCGTCAACTGTTCAGGCTTGATGTTTATGAGGTCGAATCCAGCTGCGGATTGAGCGTTCCGATCATGAGATTCGAAAAGACGCGGGAAAAGGGAGTGAAGCACTGGGCCACTAAAAAGGAAAGTGAAGGCACACTGGATGAGTACGTCAGATCCCACAAAAACCCCCTTTCCCTTGAGGAGGGTAAATAGTTAAGCTCATAGAGGTTCAAGGTTCAAGATCACCGGTCAGAGAAAAAAGCTTGCAATTCGTTCCCGCTTAGCGTACTCTCCAAAAATTCGGCTATTCATGCCCTGGCGGTCAGATTTCAGTCATTACTCTCAAAACATCACCTGTCGTTACCCGCCACGCTCGATTTGTCACTAACCCCCCTGCTTTCTGCATTACCATGAAACAGCAGCAGCATTTTTGGTTGGCGACGATATGTTTATGCCTACCGTGCTGTTGCCGTTTTCGTTTTAGGGCCAACCGTTGTCCCTGCGGCTTGCGCGACTAACCTCATGCTACAATTTTATAAGGAATCACTATGTCATTTGCAGACCTGCAGTTGTCTCCGTCTATTCTCAAGGCCGTTAACGAATGTGGCTACAGCACGCCAACCCCGATTCAGGAGCAGGCAATTCCAATTGCCCTGTCCGGACGCGATCTCATCGCATCAGCACAAACCGGGACCGGTAAAACCGCTGCATTCATACTTCCGGCCCTTCAGCGCCTGAGCGTTCCACTGCCCGGCAAAAACCGGGGACCGCGCGTACTGGTGCTGACACCGACCCGTGAACTGGCCAACCAGGTCAGTGAAGCCGCCCGCACATACGGAAAATATCAGCGTATCAAAAGTGCAACCATTCTCGGGGGAATGCCGTACGGGGAGCAACTGAGGCTCTTGTCGCAACCTGTCGATCTCGTGGTTGCAACTCCGGGGCGCCTCAACGATCATCTGGAGCGGGGACGCATCAATCTTTCCCGCGTTGAACTGCTGATACTTGATGAAGCCGACCGCATGCTTGACATGGGATTTATCGAGGATGTGGAAAGAATTGCCGCGGCGGCGCCGGCCGACCGCCAGACGCTCCTGTTTTCAGCGACGCTGGACGAACGGATCGAAAGACTTGCAAAGGGGATGCTAAACGAGCCCGAGATGATCATGATTGCGAGTCAGAAGGCCAATAATGCTAATATCGAACAGCGACTCATCGTTGCCGATAACCTGAAGCACAAGAACAACCTGCTGCAGCACCTCATACAGGACGACGATCTTAACAGGGCCATAGTATTTTCCGCAACTAAACGAGATGCCGACAGCATTGCAAATGAGCTGCGGTCCCTGGGACATTCGGCGGCAGCGCTGCACGGGGACATGAAGCAAAATGCCCGGAACAGGACCATTGCCGACATGCGCAGGGGTAAAATCCGGCTTCTGGTGGCTACGGATGTTGCCGCACGCGGTCTCGACGTCTCCGGAATCAGCCATGTGATCAATTTTGACCTGCCCCGATTCGCGGAAGATTACGTTCACCGCATCGGCCGCACCGGCCGCGCCGGCGCTTCAGGTATTGCCATATCCTTCGTTTCCAATGGCGAGATCGATTGCCTGAAAAGGATCGAACGCTATACGGGACAGTCCATCCCCCAGCATGTTATTCCAGGCCTCGAACCTGCGCAGCCATTGCAAACCGGAGCTGCAAAACGGAAAGGCCGTGGTCAATCCGGGAGCGAAGGCAAGTCAAAACGATTTTCATCATCAGGTGCAAACAGTTATCGGGGAGACAACAATCGCAAGGGTGGTTATTCTTCGGCGGGCAAAAATAGCTCGGCGAGGAAACAAGGCCCCGTCGTTGAGTATCGAAAGAGCGGTTCCGGCCAATCAACCGGTCGGGCGAACTGATAATATCCTGAAAGGGATTTTACAAATTACATGAAAAAGAGCCGCTATCTCAATGAGAAGCGGCTTTTTTTATTGGAGGTCATATGCCGGAAAAAGAAAGTGCTGATGCGGGGCCGGTGAGGGCAGCGGCCGGGGGCAGCAATGCAGATAAAAATAGGTTTTCTCCTCTGCCTCCAGACGCGGTAATAGTCGCCTTCGGCGACAGTCTGACTTTCGGAACCGGGGCGACGACGGAGCACACCTACCCCTCCGAACTTGAAAGGCTTGTTTCACGCAGGGTCATCAACGCGGGTGCTCCGGGGGAGGATACGGAAAGAGGGTTGCGGCGCCTGCCTCTGGTGCTGGACGAGTACCGCCCTTCCCTCGTCATCCTGTGCCACGGCGCCAATGATCTCAAGCAGGGCTTCGGAGATTTGCAAACCTCGGAAAACATCCGGGAAATGATCCGCATTTGCCGCGACAGGGGCGTGCTGGTAGTTCTTGTGGGCATTCCGTACCCCACCCTGTTTTCATCAAAACCACCATTCTATGCAATGATAGCGCAAGAATTCCAAGTTCCGTTTGCCCTCGATGCGGTGGCGGACGTCCTTGCCGACTCATCCCTCAAATCTGATTCAATCCACCCCAATGCCCGCGGCTACCGGAAGATTGCGGAGACTATTGCCGATATACTGCGACAAAGCGGCATCATCTAAGAGTTAAGCCTATTGCCCCAATGAATCCCCATCCGTCGAGAACTGGAGGGAGTATCCGCCTATCCCCTGACGGCCCTCATCGGGAAACAAGATGCCGTACCGCCTTCTCCAGACCCGTCAGGCTCAGCTCGAACATGGGAAAGATTTTTCGGATCACGGTAATCGTTTCGCCGTGATCCCAGAGTGAAGCAGGCATGGGGTTCAGCCAGGCAGCATGGCGGAAGGTTTTGGCAAGCAACGTTAATCGATCTATGCTCGGCTGTTTCTGCCGGTACTCAATTGATATGGCACCGTTTATAGACAGCAGCTCCTCCGGCGCCATGCTGGCATCGCCCACGAAGATCAAACGGGTTTCCGGGTCGCGGCGGGAGAGTTCCTCCACTGTCTCCGGTCTGTCGCGCCTCTGGGGGTCGCGCCAGACCCGGTCGCTGACGGTATTGTGGAAGTAACAGATACTCAAGTCCTTGAATTGCGATCTGGCGTAATGGAACAGGGTCTGGACGGTCTCCACGTAGGGATCCATGGACCAGCCGCCGTTATCGATCAGCAGCAGCACCTTCAGCCGGTCCGCGAGTCTTCTGTCGAAAACGATCTCGATCTCGCCGGCGTTGCGCATGGTCTGATAAATAGTCTTGTTGACGCTGACCACGTCCTTCGGGCCGGTGGGGGTCAGATGGCGCAGCCGCTTCAGCGCCTCGCCCATCTGGGCGCGGGTAAGCGGAGCGGAGCGAGAGTAGTCCTTGTAGCGGCGCTCGAGAGCCACCTTGATCGCGGAGCGGCTTCGCGATGCGCCGCCGACACGCATCCCGCCCGGCCGGTAGCCGGAATGACCTACCGGCGACACCCCGCCGGTGCCTATCCACTTGCGTCCTCCATGATGTACCCCCTCCTGGTCTTTCAGACGATCGAGAAAATATCGCACCAGCTCTTCGCCGCTCATGCGGCGCAACTTTTCCTCGCTCAGGCCAAGTGCTCTTGACAGTTCTTCCGGATCCCTGAGCCATTCTTCGAGCAAAGCGCGTAGTGTGTCGTCGATCGCAACCCCTTCGGGAAAGGGAGTATCAACTCCGGTGAAAAATCTTGCGAAAACCTGGTCGTAAAGGTCGAAGTCCCGTTCACTCTTGATCAGCAGGGTTCGCGCCACGGTGTAGAAATCGTCCAGCGAGGTGATCAGACCGAGGCACAAGGCTTTCTGCAGCCGCAGAAAGGCGGTGGGGGTAACAGGTATGCCTCTGTCCCTTAAGCTGTAAAAGAATGGAACGAACATGGTTGAACCTCCGCGACGTCAGTTGCCGACTTGTGAGACGGCATTTTCCAGATCGCTGCTTTTTTTGAAGAGGATTCCCAGGTAGGGAACCGCTCCGTCGGTCAGCGCCTCCTGGCGGAAGTCCGGGTCGGCCATTAGGGCGCGAATCCAGTTGAGAAGTTCACGGGTTGCGGGCTTTTTCTCGACCCCCTCGATCTTGCGAAGGCGATAGAAGGCATTTATGCAGGCGTGGGCCAGGTCATTGCTCAGGTCGGGGAAGTGCACGGCCACTATGGTGCGCATCATATCCGGATTAGGAAAGGCGATATGGTGGAAATTGCAGCGGCCGAGAAAGGGATCAGAAAGGTCCTTCTTGGCGTTGGAAGTTATGATGACCACGGGGCGAAATCGCGCCTTGACGGCGCTGTCGATCTCAATGATATCGAACTGCATCTGGTCGAGGATATCCAGCATGTCGTCCTGGAAATCGGTATCGGCCTTGTCTATCTCGTCGATGAGAAGCACTACCCGACGGTCGGCCACAAATGCCTGGCCGATCTTTCCCATGCGGATATATTCGGCTATGTTGCTCACGTCCCTGGTCGAGTCACCGAATCTGCTGTCGTTGAGGCGGGTCAGGGTGTCGTACTGGTAGAGCGCCTCAACCAGTTTCATGCTCGATTTCACATTGAGCACGATCAGGGGCATATCCAGACTCTCAGCGATAGCGTGGGCCAGCATGGTCTTGCCGGTGCCGGGCTCCCCCTTCAGCAGGAGCGGCATTTCGAGGGCAATGGAGACATTGACGATCTTGCTCAGTTCCTCGTCCAGCACGTACCGGCTGGCGCCGTTGAAACGGTGAAAACTATTTTCAGTCTGCATGCGCGGCTCCTTTTCTCCGGTAAAGTCGTATGGGGTCATTCTACCCCGTAAGCGGCCGTTGCCGCAAGCCTTCTTCGACTGGAGTCGCTCCGTTTTTCCTCACATCATACTGTTGAAATCAGTAGCAATAGTGATAAAGTTTAGTGAAATTTCAACTTCATTAAAGCGGAGGTCACTATGAACAGGAAGTCATGCCGGCATCTGATCTTAATGGTTGTCATTCTTCTCGCAATTCCACTTTCCGGCATGGCCAATGCCGACGGATTGTCCCAAGGGGATAAAGTCGGCATATGGAGCTATTATTCCCAGTCTGAGGAGATATACGGGATTGACAAGGCCGGTGCAATGACCACCAAGAAATTCGGCATAAGCGACGTCCAGCTGGAATCTATAAAGACTGAGGGCAGGACAAAAAACTGGCCCTTGCCGAGTGAGGAGCGGGAAACGGATTACTACACCGATATCTCGGAAACATGGAGCAGCGACAGACTTGAAATGGAATTGTGTAATTCCGCTGCAGTGACTGAAGCGGACAGCGGCGACGGCAGGACGATCGGGGAATTGCCGGATACTGATCCGGAAACGATACTCTGACCTGAACATTTTTCATCCACATGTGACAAAGCCGCTGCCGGAAACGACAGCGGCTTTATTGTGTCCACGGATGACGAAGCTCAGAATTTCACCCTTACCCCAACCATCGCATTGTGACTCTCCAATTTAAGGTCGGTTGTGCTTAAAGAGTCGGAACTGAAACTGGCCTTGTCGGTTCCGAAGTAGCGATAGCCCAAGTCCAGGGAAATCATCGGGTTGAGTTCAATCTCCAGGCCGGCTCCGACCTGGTAGGCAAATACGGTATCGTCGCCTTGGGGGTACAATTGCAGCACCTGACCTTGCGGGGTGACCCCAAAGGTGTCACTCAAGTTCAGGACTGCGAATCCTATTCCACCTCCAACGTACGGGGTGATCGGCGAGGCGTTGTGCAGGTCGACAAAGGCGTTGGCCATCATGGCGAAAGCCCCGAGATTACCGTCCACGTTACTGAACTGAATTGCGTTTGTCTGATCGGTCACCGTTTTTATGTCCGAGTACCGGTAGGAAAGCTCACCTTCCAGGCGGAGGAGGCCGAAATCGAAACCAGCCGTGCCACCCGTGTAGATTCCGGGATCGAACTCAACCTTATCGTTGAAGGTCGCGTTATTAAGAAAGTCAGTAGTCGTTACGTCTGTGTCCTGGGGTACACTCACCCCGGCAAAAGCGGACACGTAGGGGCCTGGGCGCGGTGGGGTCGCGTTACAGATTGCGGGCATCACCAGTGCTACCAGGGCGGCAATTGCGAAAAGGCTCTTTTTCATGGTTGTTCCTCCTTGTGCTGTTGGGGACCGACTCCAACCGGCCACCGGAAAATTACTTCACATTTGACGGCATGCAGATTCATCACTTGTGGCTAAATACGCCCATGCCCGATTTCGGTTGACATCAATCTACCCCTTTTCACCTTTTCCGCATTTGTTTCCGAAACTCCCAAGGGGGTAAGGGGCTATATTGCCGCCACAATCCCAGCCTTCCTTTTCTCGCCCGATCTTCCGCATCGAGATACTCGGATGCATGGGGTCTTGCCAGATATTCCCTATAAGCCCAGGCCAGCCCCAGTCTCACCATTTCCCGGTTAATATTTCCGCTGCCGAGCCATACAATGGCGACAAGCCGCTTATACCGGTCGATATTGATCACTTCAAGAGTTACCGGACGGCCGTGAACCTTGTTCAGTAAAGCCTGAAAGGCTTCATCACCATAGGGCTGGCCCGGCTTACCGACCCGCCCCGTTTTGCGGCTGGTCTTCTCAAGTTCCGGCGCGTCGATGCCGTATAACCGCACCTTCAGCTTGGCCTTGTCGGCGAGAACGGTGATGGTATCGCCATCGGATACCTTGGTCACCAAGCCTTCGATGATGCGGACCGGTTCTTTTCCCAGGGTAGGAACAGCGGTCAAAAGTAACATTACCAGGGACAAAATTAATGCTTTCATAATCAACCTCTATTCTAACAAGAAATAAATCGGTAACATTACCGCAACAGCTTGCCGCGGACAAGAAAAAAGGGGAATAATTTATTGCCATCTCCAAAGTCTTAATGTATTGTTCACAAAATGAACGATACCGATGAAAAGGCAGTCGACGCCTACCGTTCCTTTCTCCTCATGTCCGAAATTGCCGGAGAAGAACCCGTTTCCCAGAGGGAATTGGCCAGGCGCCTTGGAATTGCCCTCGGTCTGGTAAATTCCTATCTGAAAAATCTTGTAGCGAAGGGGTACGTAAGAGTCAGGACCTTTCCCAAAAACCGCTACGCCTACCTCCTGACCCCCAGGGGAATTGCGGAAAAAAGCCGTCTGGCCTACCAGCACCTCAGTTATTTCACCGACCTGTACACGATTACCCGGCAGGATTACCGTGTCCTCTTCCAGTCACTGAAACGTGCGGGAGTATCAAAAGTGGTTTTCTGCGGGGTCGACGAGGTGGCGGAAATAGCCTATCTGTCTTTGAGGGAAGCCGGTATGGAACTCGCAGCGGTTGTGGACGATGAGCATCAGGGAGAAGTGTTTTTCGACCGGGACATATCCCATCTCTCTAAGGCGCTCGAACTTGAAAACTGCATGATAGTCATTTCTTCATTGAAGAGAGGTTGGCAGCTCTTTGATGAACTTGCGCGATATGGCGTCGACAGGGGCAGGATATGCTGCGCCGGAAGTCTGACGCGAATTTCTGAAGATAGTGAGGGAGAATAATGAAAAAAGCATTGATCACCGGAATTACAGGCCAGGACGGCTCTTACCTGGCGGAACTGCTGATGAAGAAAGGCTATGAGGTTCACGGCATCATCCGCCGCTCATCCTCGTTCAATACCGGCCGCATCGACCATATCTACCAGGACCCCCACGAAACCGGCGTCCGTCTTTTTCTTCATTACGGCGACCTGAATGACGCGAGCTCGCTGAACAAGGTGCTTCGCGATGTACGCCCGGCGGAGATATACAATCTCGGTGCCCAGAGTCACGTGAAGGTCTCCTTCGACGTTCCCGAATACACCGGAGAGGTGGATGCCCTAGGCGCGGTCCGGATTCTGGAAGGCATTCGTGAAACAGGCCTGAACACCAAATTCTACCAGGCTTCTTCCTCGGAATTGTACGGCAAAGTCGTGGAGACCCCGCAAAAAGAGACCACACCGTTCTATCCCCGCTCACCATACGCCTGTGCCAAGGCCTACGCCTACTACATCACCGTCAACTACCGGGAGAGCTACAACATGTTCGCCTGCAACGGCATCCTCTTCAACCACGAG
>DATEVI010000224.1:0-4420 GCA_035281865.1 Geobacteraceae bacterium
GGTGAGAATTTTGAACATGGCTATATCTTCCGGCCGGAAGGAGTTGGAAAAAAATGAAAAAGATTATCTCACTGCTGCTCATTACAATTATGGTTCCCTCCCTCCTCTTCGCCGGGCAAGGCTACCTCGAAGTTACGGGCAAGACGAGCCGGCAGACACCTTTGGCCATCGCCCCGGCCGTAAACCTCGGAGGGGCACAGGATCCGAAAATCGCCGAAACAATCGGGGAGATTCTCAGGTTCGACCTGACCCTTGCAGGCTCTTTTTCAGTTATTCCCGGGTCGACAAGCGCAGGCGCGGGCGGCATCCGCCCAGGGGAATTCGATTTTGCTCCATGGAGGGCAATCGGTGCGCTTTATCTGATAAAGAGCGGTTATACAGTAACAGGAGACAGTGTCACGCTGGAGTTCAGGTTCTATGATGTTTCCAGCGGAAAATCCGTCCTGGCAAAACGATATTCGGGAAACCGCAAGGAATTCAGGAGGATGGTTCATGCTTTTTCCGATGAGACGATGCTGGCTGTCACGGGGGAAAAAGGACCCTTTACCGGCAAGATTGTGTGTGTCTCCCGCGCCGGGAATAAAGAGATAACGGTCATGGATTATGACGGATTCAATGTCCAGCGGATTACCTCGAACCGTTCGATAAACCTGAACCCGGATATTTCGCCCGACGGCCGTCAGGTTCTGTTTACATCATATAAGAGGGGGAATCCGGACCTTTATCGTTCTGCAATCACCGGTGGCACTCCGGCGCGAATTTCGTCCAGCAAAGGCATTAATTTCACTGGCGCATGGTCGCCGAACGGAAGCAGCATCGCCCTTGCCATGAGCAAGGACGGCGACCCGGAAATTTACCTGATCAGCAGGGAAGGCAAACAGCTTGCCAGGCTTACTAACAACGATGCGATCGATATCTCGCCTTCGTGGTCGCCTGACGGTTCGCGTCTGGCCTTCGTTTCCGACCGGCAGGGCAGCCCGCAGATTTTCGTCATGAACTCCGACGGGACCAACGTGCGAAGACTGACCCAAAGCGGCTCTTATAACGTAAATCCTTCGTGGTCTCCGAAGGGAGACCGGATCTTGTACAGCCGTCAACAGGCCGGCTTCCAGATTTACTCGATAAGCCCGGATGGGAGCGGTGATACCCAGTTGACCGCGGAAGGTAGAAACGAAAACCCCAGATGGTCCCCTGACGGACGCTTCATAACGTACAGCTCGAACCGCGGTGGAAAAGAAGCCGTATACGTCATGCGGGCGGACGGCACGGGACAGACCAGGGTTTCTCGGGGCAGCAGCTCCGACTCTCAGCCGGTATGGTCTCCCCGTCTGTGAAAGGTTAGTTCTCCCGGGCACTTGCGCAAGAATGTTTTGCAAATTGTCCCGGCTCATGTATAATGCAGCCCGTTTATTGATTCCATCCGGGTCACCCCCGGCATAATAAAAAAGAGGATTTAACAGGAGGAGAGTATGAACCAGAAAATGACCAGATTATTGGCCGCGCTTTTTTGCGTAACGATCATGGCCGCCGGCTGCGCGAAAAAAGAAGTGGTGAAGAGCGAGGAACCCGTCGCTGCGCCGGCAACCGCCGTTGAATCGACTGCGCCGGCAAAATCACCGGAAAAGGAACAACCCGCGCCGGAGTCCGCTGCGGTAAAGGAAGAAACCCTGGAGGACACCACGAAAGAAGCCGTTCAGGCCGCGGAACTTCAGACGGTCTACTTTGATTTCGATTCATATGTGCTGTCGACTCAAGCAAGAGACATTCTCAAGAAAAACGCAGAATGGATGCTGAAAAACTCCGGCACTAAGGTTCAGGTCCAGGGGAATTGTGACGATAGGGGTTCGGCCGAATACAACCTTGCCCTCGGTGAGAACAGGGCCAAGTCTGCCGTTAAGTATCTGACTACCCTCGGCGTGAAGCCCGACAAATTGTCTTACATAAGCTTCGGCAAGGAAAAACCGGCCGATCAGGGGAACGATGAGGCTGCCTGGGCGAAAAACAGAAGAGCCGATTTCGCGATCATAAAGTGATGTGATGCAAGGAAAAAGAGGAGCCTCACGGCTCCTTTTTTTTCATGACCCCATTTTTGACCCTTTCGACTTTGGGATGGCAAGTAAAGACCTGCTACAACAATAATAAATGACTAAGAAACAAGGAGCCTGTTTGCTTATGCGTTACAAGATATTTTTTCTCGCCGCCACTCTCCTTCTGGGTGTGTCGGGGTGTGCAAGCCGGGATGATATGGACAATCTTCAGCGAGATATGGAAGAGGTGAAGAACCGTATGTACCGTATGGAAAAGGATATCGGAAGCATACGGGTCGAAACCAAAGAAGGCACGGACAACACAGCGAAGGGCTTTCAAACGGAAATAGAAAGCCTGCGCAAAGAAGTTGCCGATTTGCAGGCCGCTCAGGACATGACTAGGGTCGACCTGCAGTCATTTTCCGGAAAGATAGAGGATGTAAAGCAATCGTCACTGAAGCCCCTTGAAGAGATGACTCTTTTGAAGGAGGATACGGACCGGCGACTCCTGGCTCTCGAAGGAAAAGCAGCCGGCCAGGAAAAAGTACCTGCCGAAACCAGTGCTAAAGATGAAACCGCTGAGACCATGTACCAGGGTGGCATCAATACCTTCAAAAGCGTAAACATGAAGCAGGCGAGGGATCTCTTCTCAAAGTTCGTCGGACTCTATCCGAAGCATGAACTGGCGGCGAACGCCCACTACTGGATCGGGGAGACATACTACAACGAAAAGAACCTGGAACAGGCAATTCTTGAATACCAGGAAGTCATCAAGAATTTTCCGCAAAAGGACAAGGCCCCTGCGGCCATGTTTAAACAGGCCATGGCTTTCAAAGGCCTGGGAGACGACAAAAGCGCCAAGTATGTTTATAAGAAGCTGATTCAGGACTACCCGAGTTCGGATGAAGCCAAAAAAGCAAAAGACAAGTTGAAAGGCTTGAAATAAAAAAGGCGGGGGAAACCCCGCCTTTTTCGCTCCACAATCGTATACCCGTTACACTACATTCTCTTCCTTTTTCCCTTCGGAAGCTTTCCACTGCAAATCGGCGTCCTGTGTAGCGGCAGCCTCCTTCGCATCAGGCTCCTTTTCCTCCATCGCCGCAGTCTCGTCGTCGATACTTCTCTTCATGTCTTCCGTAGCTCTCTTGAACTCAGCCAGGCCTTTTCCGAGCGACCTGGCAATTTCCGGCAGCTTCTGCGGCCCGATCACGATTAACGCGATAACGAGAATTACAATCAACTCCGGCATGCCTATTCCAAACATACTTTCCTCACAATATTCAGGTAATTCTGGGTCCTTACCGATGTAGAGATAATAAATGTTTTGCCAAGGGGTGTCAAGGAAGGTGTGTTGCAAAGAGTTTGACATAACCATCGAGATTGGCTAATATCTCACAAATTTATATAATTACGCTCGGCCACACCGGGCAGTGACCAAACGGGCGGGAACGGACACCATGAATTCCAAAGATATCAAAAACGAGATAAAAGCTCTCCTGAAGGAAAGGAATGCGGTACTTCTGGCGCATAACTATATGCGGGACGAGGTGCAGGAAGTAGCGGATATAACAGGCGATTCGCTGGCACTGTCAATCGAAGCGGCAAAAACATCCGCGGATGTCATCGTTTTCTGCGGCGTGCATTTCATGGCTGAATCCGCCTCCATACTCTCTCCGGAGAAAACGGTTCTTCTCCCGCGCCTGGATGCGGGATGTCCAATGGCGGATATGGTTACGGTCGAAGGTCTGTTGGAAATGAAATCAAGACACCCCGGCGTCCCTGTGGTCACCTATGTGAATTCAACAGCCGCGGTAAAGGCTCACACAGATATCTGCTGTACCTCGGCCAATGCGGTAAAAGTGGTCAACTCACTTCCGGAAGACGAGATAATATTCGTCCCCGACCGAAATCTGGGACGGTACGCAGCCCAATTCTCCATGAAGACCTTCCACTTCTGGGACGGATTCTGCCCCACCCATGAAAGACTGCGAGCGGAAGAAGTCATCCGACTGAAGGGGGAACATCCCGACGCCCTGTTCATCTGCCATCCCGAATGCAGACCCGAAGTCTCGGCACTTGGCGATTGTGTCTGCTCCACAAGCGGCATGTACACATACGTCAAGAACAGTCCGGCAAAAAAATTCATCATAGGTACCGAGACGGGAATCCTGTACCGGATGAAAAAGGAAAATCCGGACAAGGAGTTCATCCTTGCCTCACCGGCCCTTATCTGCCCCAACATGAAACTTATTTCCCTGGAGGATATTTTGGACTCCCTCAAAACGATGCTACCGGTCGTCAAGGTTGCGGAGGAGATTCGGGTTCCGGCAAAACGCGCGCTGGACCGCATGCTCGCCGTACCGAGGGACTAGGGAAATGATCCGGCCGTTTCA
>DATEVI010000225.1:0-2967 GCA_035281865.1 Geobacteraceae bacterium
CCAGCCGGTATTCACGGTTTTTGCCAGGTTGCGATTGAGGTAGTCGGTTTCGGTGTTGCCGTTCGTTCCACTGAGAATCCGGGCGGTCGTACCCTTGTAGCTGTCCTCTACACTGGTGTAAGACTCACCGCGAGCCAACTGGAATTGCTTGCCGTTGAGGCTGTAGCCGAAGGTTTCACGGAGGAAGAAGGTAGAAGCGGTCATGGGAGGAGAGGCCAGAAGATCGCTGTCGCCGTAGTCCGCGCCATGGCTTGACGAATAGTAATCCACGTACACACGGGGGCCGTCAACAGTGAAGATATAGTAGCCGACGGTGAAGAGTTCCTGCTGAAGCGGCATTTCGCGGCCATCGTCACCACTTCTCGGAATGTAGAATTTGTAGCTGTTCGAAGAGCAGATTATCTGGCCGACACTGGACTGGCCGTCGGCGGTTTTGACGATGGAGCGATGATGCATGTGGTCGTGGCCGCCCAATTGGTAGCGCACTCCGTTGCCGCAGAGACTCGACAGAAACTCATCCCGGGGACCCGGATTCGACGTCAGACCTGATCCGAAAAGATTATCCTTATGATTTTGCCCGATCAGGTTTTTGTGGGAAAAGACGAATGCATGGGAGTCCGACGACTTGGACGAAAGCATGGAGTCGACCCAGGCAATCTGGTCTACGGCATTGTTGTTGTATGACGAGGTGCCGTCGTAGTTGCTGCCGTCAGGCCTGACGAACTGGTCGATCAGGACACAACGGACATTTTCGAAGTCAAAGGAGTAGCTCAATCCCCGAAGGCTGTCAAAGGGGCTCTCGAAGTTCGTAGCGCCGTAAACGTTGGGGCCGTTGCCCAGCGTCTGCGGGAACAGGACTGGAAGCTCCGATGCCGCAATCGCGCTGGCTTCGTGATTGCCGCGGACAGGGAAGAAACCGATAGCGGCTTTGTAAAGGGCGGCCGCTGCATCTGCCCGCGTGGGCATGGAGCGAACCCCGTTAACGCTTTCTTTGTCACACAGGTCACCGACCTGTATGACGAATTTGCAGTCGTGATGGATGAATTGCTGGTTCAATGCATTAATGATCGAGACCGCACATGAATTCGGATTTTCACCGTTGTTAGGATAATCCTGTTTCCACTGGGTATCCGACATGACCCCGAATGTCCAGGCGCCGCTGGAAGCGAGGGCTCTCCTCGGGGTTAGAAGTGGAAAATGCATGGCTACGGCAAGTCCCGCCAGACCGGTTCCGCTATACTTCAAAAAATCCCTTCTGGTAATACTCTTCATTCCTTCCTCCTTATGTCTGATCGCTGTATTTTTTCACTAAAAACGTATTCAGCCAATTCCCCTCTTGTTCCCGATCTTGTTTTCCGTCCACCTCCTTTCCGGTGCTGCTGCAAATAACCAAACAAAAAAGCCCGGATACGGAATTCATCCGCGTTCCGGGCTTTCCGGTTTCTACGTCCCTATGACCGTAGATCGGCAAAGTACCCTGTACTGCTATTGAATATTAATTTTTACCGAGACTCTCGGGATTAATCTCTATCTCATCCTTGCCTTGAGATGATTTTTTGAAATTCCTGATGCTCTTGCCGAAGGCGCTTCCGATCTCGGGCAGTTTCCCCGCACCGAATACGACCAGCACCAGCACAAGAACTACAATAAGTTCCGGCATGCCGAATCCGAACATATACCCTCCTTGTAAACCGAACAAATTCGTTAGTTTTTCCTCCAAACTCAAGCGGCGCTTTTTTCGGTTGCGCCCTCCCCTTCATCGGCATCGACCTGGTAGACGGACTCCTTGGCGGCCGACTGTTTTGCCTTTTCCAATCGCTCCTTCTCCTCCATCGCCATGGTTTCAGCCTCGATGTTCTGCTGCAGGTCGCTGGTGGCCTTTTTCAATTCGGCAAACCCCTTGCCGAGGGAACGGGCCAACTCGGGGAGTTTTTTCGGACCGATCACAATCAGGGCGAGGACGAGGATTACTATCAGTTCCGGCATTCCAATTCCAAACATATGCACCTCCTTACCGGGTCGGCCGGCGGTTCGTGGTGATACCAATCATACGGCAGCAGGCTCTGCGGCCGGTTTCTTCCTTCCGAAAATGTAAGCCGTCCAGACACTTATCTCATACATCAGATAAAGCGGGATCATGACCACGAACATGGTGATGAGATCGGCATGGAAGGCCGATATTATCGCACTTGCCAGTAACGCATATTTGCGGTTTTTTGCCAGGAGCTTCCCGTTGACCAGACCGAAACGGGACAGCAACAGGGCAGCTATCGGCAACTCGAAGATGAGGCCGAAAATGAGTATGAGACGCAGGCAGAAATTCACGTAGGCACTCAGATTGAACCAACTCTGGAGCCCCTCGGCCTCGTATGAGAGGGAAAAATTGATTATGACCGGCCAGATGATCCACAGGAAAAACGCCGCTCCGACACAGAAGGCCATGGTGGCGGACGCCACGAACGGAATGACAAGACGTCTTTCCCTGCGTTTCAAGCCCGGGGCCACGAACAGCCAGACCTGGTGGAAAATCACGGGCAGTACCAGAATAATCCCGGCTATTACGGATATCTTGCACTGGATAAAAAACGGCTCCAAAGGGGCGCTGTAATTGAGCTGCCGTTCCTTGATCTCCGTTGTGGAGTCCTTACCCAGGTCGTAGCGTTTGTAAAAGGCGGGATACCTGTTCTTCAGCCCGTCATATATGTTTTCTTTCAGCTCCGTCAGATAGGTGTGACCGGTGAGCGGTTTTTCGATGAACGTCAACATGCCCGGAGAAAAATTCCAGGCAACCCCCATCGCCATGGTAACGGCGACAAAAACGATGATAAGCCTTTTGCGCAGCTCTACAAGATGTTCTATGAATGGGAGAGCTTTCTCGGTTGTCATCGGCGTTCGTCATTCCTCTCGTTGTGAGCAAACCAGAACTGCAATTGCACACGGATTTCACGGATGGTACGGATTTGCACG
>DATEVI010000226.1:0-5100 GCA_035281865.1 Geobacteraceae bacterium
CGCTTCAGGCGGTTTGCAATAATAACCGGGAACGCATTGAGCAATGACTTCGGCAAAAGTTAATGGTTGACATAGTATGCGAACAGTTGAATCCCCATGCCTGTAAAACATATCTGATCGGCGTGAGAGGAGTGAAGGAGGCGGTGCTCATTGATCCGGTCATCGAGCATGTCAATCATTATGTACGCCTGCTGAAAGAACGAAAACTCACCTTGGCGATGGTCATAGACACTCATACCCATGCCGACCATATTTCCGGCGGAGCTTCCCTGAGGGATATGTTTGGCTGCGAATATGCCATGCATGATAAGGCGCCGGCAAAGTGTGCAACCATCAGGCTGGCGGATGGATCGGTCCGGCAACTTTTCGGGAAGATTCCGGTTAGGGTGTTATATTCACCCGGCCATACCCAGGATTCGCTCAGTTTAATTTTTCCGGACAGAATTTTTACAGGTGACGCCCTTTTTCTTGACGACGGCGGGGCGGGACGGGATGATCTGCCCGGCGGCGATCCCGGCGTCCATTGGGAAACCCTCAGAAAGTTTCAGGAACTGCCGGAATATCTGATCGTTTTTCCGGCCCACGACTATCGATATCGAGAGCCCTCATCACTGAAGCAGCAGAAGGAGACGAACCCGCACTTGATAAAGAGCCGGGAAGGCAAGGAGATTTTTGTCCAATACCTGGAAGACTTGAAACTGGGACCGGCCGACTGGATGAAAGATGTGCTCCGGGCCAACTATGCCTGTACCCTTAATCCCAAGGCAGTTTTGATACCGGCTGAAGCTAATGCCTGTGAAGTAAAAGGGACGCCGACCGACGGGATCAATGCGGTAAAAGTCGATTCGCTCTCTGTCCTGACGCTCAAACAGAAAATCAACGCCGATCCTCCCCCTGTATTGCTTGATGTGCGCGAGAAGAAGGAACTGCGGGGGCCGTTAGGTCATCTGCCGGGTATCGTGCATATCCCTATTGACAAGTTAGGCCGCCGTCTCGCTGAGCTTGAGCAATATAAAGACCGGAACATTGTGACCATCTGCCGTTCCGGGCGTCGAGCCCATACTGCGGCCCAGATATTAAAAACTTCCGGCTTTCCGAAAGTAGCAGTCCTGGAAGGAGGCATGCTGGCCTGGAAAGGCCTTCCGTACAAATAAGGAGGTAGAATGTCTGGCCTTAAGCTTTTCACCAGCAACCGTTTGGAAATCCTCGCGGATCAATTAGCGAAAGTGCTTGCCGTCCCCCTTGCTTCCCCCCTTGCGGCGGAAGTGATTATCGTACAGAGCAGGGGCATGGAGCGCTGGCTTTCCCTGGAGATTGCCCGCCGCCAGGGCATCTGTGCGAATATTCGTTTTCCCTTCCCCAAGGCTTTCGTGGAAGAGTCTTTTGTTGCTGTGCTGGGCGGGGCCACGGTAGCGGAGACTTTTACACCCGATGTCATGACCTGGAAGGTTATGAAGCTCCTCCCATCTTTCTTGGATCATCCGGGTTTTGAGCAGATCAGGCGCTACCTGAAAAGGAAAACCTCTCCCCTTTCGGTCCTTGCCGGGGAAAATGACGCCGATAGCCAATCAGGAGACGCGGAAGATGGTTTGCCCGTTGCCGTTAACGCCTTGAAGCGTTTTCAATTAGCGGAGCGCATCGCCCGGCTTTTCGATCAGTATCTGATCTTTCGCCCCGAAATGATGACGGCATGGGAGAAGGGAAAAACAGTCAGAGACGATGAAATCTGGCAGTGCGAACTCTGGCGGGCGCTTATTGCCGGAGAGGTTGCGTCCCACCCTGCGGCGCTGAAAGAGGCCTTTATCCGGGAAATCGGCCTTCCACAGGGGGCTTTTGATCTGCCGGAACGCCTTTTTGTTTTCGGCATCTCCGCCCTGCCCCGTTTTCACCTTGAGGTGTTCCACGCCCTCTCGCAAAAGATAGAGGTCAATCTGTTCCTGATGAATCCCTCACGGGAGTTCTGGGGGGATATCCGTTCGGACAGGGAGAGAGATTGGACTGTGGAGAGGGTGCGGGAGGCGGGAGGGGAATATGACTTTTCCCGGGAAGGCTTATACCTGGAAAGGGGAAACAGGCTGCTTGCCTCCTGCGGTACCTTAGGGCGGGAGTTTTTTTCCCTTACCTTGGGGTTTTCCGGCGAGGAAAGGGATTTCTTTGAAGATCCGGGAGAAGACGAGCTGCTGTCCGCCGTCCAGTCAGATATCCTCAATCTGCGGGACCGGGGAACGGAGGCGAAAAAGGTCATTGACCTTGACGACCGGTCCATCCGGTTTCACTCCTGTCACAGCCCGATGCGCGAGATCGAGGTGCTTTACGATAATCTGCTTTCCCTGTTCGAAGAAGATGACACCCTTCTTCCCCGCGACATCCTGGTCATGGCGCCCGATATCGAGATATACGCTCCCCTGATCAAGGCCCTGTTCGACAGGCCGAAGGGCAGCGAGAGCGCCGATTCCCTGCCGCGCATCCCCTTCACTATTGCCGACCGGAAAAGCCTTGCGGAAACCTCTGTCATAGAAGGCTTCATGGAGGTCCTGGATATGGCGGGCGGCCGCTTCGGGGCCGGCCAGGTCCTTTCGCTGCTGGAGATACCTGAGACAGGAAATAGATTCGGCATTACTACGGCCGATAGCGAGGTGATCCGCCGCTGGGTGAGAGAAACGGGGATAAGATGGGGAATAGATCCGGAAAATAGACGCCGGCTGGGTCTGCCGGCGCTTAAGGAGAATACCTGGCAGGAGGGACTGGAACGGTTGCTCATGGGTTACGCCATGCCGGGTAAGGACTTTAAGCTTGTCGGAGGCATCCTTCCTTACGACCTGGAGGGCAGCGATACGGCCCTGCTGGGCAGATTTCTTGAATATGCAGAGGCGGTTTTTTCCTTCGCAACGTCTGTCGCAACTATGCGCACGCTAAGCGATTGGAGCCGTTTTCTGGAAGACCTCTTGGACGGTTTATTCTCCGCTCAGGAGAATGGGAGGGCGGGAATAGACCAGCTAAGGAGCGACCTGCTGCGCCTTCAGGAATTGGAAGAGGTCTCCGGCTTCCAGGAACCGGTGGACGTGTCAGTGATAAAATCCTGGCTCAGCAGGATTTTCGAGGAAAAGGGGTTCGGCTACGGTTTCCTTGCCGGAGGCGTCACCTTCTGTTCCATGCTCCCCATGCGCAGCATACCCTGTAAGGTGATCTGCCTTTTAGGGATGAACGGCGCCGATTATCCCCGCAGGTCATGGGCGGCGGCCTTCGATCTCATGGCCAGGCATCCGCAGCCGGCCGATCGGTCAAAGCGCAAGGACGATCGCTATCTCTTCCTGGAAGCGCTGTTGTCGGCCAGGAAAAGGATGATCATAAGCTACGTGGGACAGAACAGCGAAGACAACTCCCTCCTTCCTCCTTCCGTGCTGGTGACGGAACTCCTTGATTATCTGGAAGAGGGGTTTGTCCTGCCCGGAGGCGACGACATCAAGGAGCATCTCGTTGTCAGACACCGGCTTCAGGCCTTCAGCCCGGCCTACTTCCAGGGGGAGGACGGCCTCTTCAGTTATTCCGGAGAAAACTGGCGGGCGGCGCATTGTATTATAGAAAGAAAGGAAGCGCTTCCCCTTGTCCCCCCCGTGATTCCCATGCCCGATGACACTTGGCGGAATGTGGATATTGCCGATCTGGTTAATTTCTTTGCCGATCCGGTGCGCTTTTTTTTCCAGAGGCGCCTGGATGTCATGACAGAAAGCAAGTCCGGTCTGCCTGAGGAAAAAGAACCCTTTCAGCTTGCCGGTCTCGATAAATATGACCTTGGGCAGGCGCTGGCGGAAACGGGGCTTGCCGGCCGGGAATTGCAAGAATACCGCAATGTGGCGCGCGCTTCAGGACGTCTGCCGCACGGGGCTATGGGCATCTCCTCTTATCAAAGTCTCCGGGGCGAGGTGCGGGGATTTGTGGAGAGGGTAAGACCCCTGCTTGCGGACAAGGAGCCGTCCACGCTGAATTTAGATATGACCATAGGAGGATTCAGGCTCCGGGGGAATATCCTCTTATATGCCCGAGGGCTTGTCCATTTTCGGCACGCCGGCCTGAAGATAAAGGACCACCTGCGGCTCTGGATATCTCATGCAGCGCTTAATATGCTTGCAGACACGGCCCCTTCCGCCCCGGCCATTCTTTTGGGAAGGGACAAAACGTGGCGGTACGCCCCCCCTGCTGATGGGGAAAAGATACTGACCGCGCTTCTTGAAGTGTATTGGGAAGGCCTGTCCAAGCCGATGAAATTCTTTCCCCTTGCCTCCTGGGAGTATGGGAAGGCGGTCTTCCATAACAAGAAGTCGCGGGAAGAGGGGCTTAAGGCCGCCCTCAAGGTCTGGCGGGGGGATGATTTCAGTCCCGGCGAGGCTGAGAATCCCTTTTACTGCCATTGTTTCGGTGATTCGGAACCTCTGGATGAGGAGTTTGAGAAGGCAGCGGAAACGATTTTGGGACCGATATTCTATTTCGGAGAAGAGATACAAGATGGAGAGGTTTGATCTTCTGAAGACAGGTAGACGGTCCGCGACGAGAACCAGAAACTCCAGGAGAACCTAATATTCCCCGGTTAACTGGTCAAGCTCGGCAAGAGAGAAGACCGGTCCATCCTTGCAGATGTACTTGCTTCCTACATTGCAGCGGCCGCACTTGCCGATGCCGCATTTCATCCGCATCTCAAGAGAGGTATAGATATTTTCCCTGGAAAAGCCCAGTTCGAAGAAAAGAGGCAAGGTGAGGCGCACCATAATCGGCGGTCCACAGATCAGGGCCACGGTGTTTTCCACGCTGGGGCTGATATCCCGGCAGATATTAGGCACAAAACCGACCTTGCCCTTCCAGCTCTCATCGCCCCGGTCCACTGTGATATTCAGATCAATGTCATCCCGCAGCTCACAAGCGGCAAGTTCTTCTTTGTATAGAAGGAGCCCCGGCATCCGGGCGCCGTAAACAACGGTGATCTTCCCGAAACTGGCGCGGTGCTATTCGTAAAGCATGTAGTTGATCAGTGAGCGCAGGGTGGTAAAGGCAAAACCGCCGCCCACGATCACGATGTTCTTCCCTTTCAGAAATTCAATAGGCCAG
>DATEVI010000227.1:0-7627 GCA_035281865.1 Geobacteraceae bacterium
CCGATCAACTCGGTGGCCTTCGACAGCACCTTGGTCAGAAACGGCTGCAAGGCCTCGTTTCGTGCCTGGAGGAGATCGGTTATCTCGGCAAGTACCTTGATTTCCAGGTGTTCACCCCCGATCTCGCGGATAACCCGTTCCACCATTTCCGCATGCACCTGCAAGAGCCCCATCTCAAATTCGGAGAAACGGTGGATTTCCCGAGTGTAGTAGTTGACCAGGCAGATTACCTTTCGAGTTCCCGGTTCGTAGCGGGGGACCACATAGAGGGAACGTAGCGCCATTTTTTCCGTGAGTTCGCGTTTCTGGACTATGTGTCTGGCCAGGTCGGGGATGAAGAGTGGTTTGAGGAGCATTTCGTCAATTATTACCCCGTCGTCCCCCACGTATTTGGCAAGCAGGGAAAGGCCTTTCTTGAGGCCGATTGAGCCGTGTGCATCGTACCGGGCCTTGAGTTCGGGTTCCTCCGAGTGGCTTGCAAGCCTTTCCAGCACTACTTCTCCATTTTCGCCCGCAACGGGAACCAGCACCGAAGCCAGCGCTATCCTGTCGATCAGTTGTACAGCGGACTTGACCATAAAGGCGGCCGCTTCGCGCTTTTTGTACTTTTCAACCCTGCGCGCCAGCAGGATTTGTTGATGGTACTTCCTCGCATGATCGATACTGTCGGCGATTGCCGCAACGAATTCCTTCAGGGGCTGCTTCTTGCCAACCAAAACGACTTCGCCCTTGTTTTCCCTGTCCAGGCAGAGGACACCGATGGACCTTCCCTGGCTGACTATCGGCAGAAGGCAGGTTGCCGCTATGGAGAAACGACCGTTCATTTCCCTGTCCAGTGCAAGCGCATTGACTACGGCGTCACCGATGTCAGCGGGGGACTGCGTGACGAAAGCACGGGAGACCAGGGCATCCGCGGAAATAATAGGGAAGGTCAATTTTTTTATGTCGGCGGAGAAGGGTCCTGATGCATACAGGCAGGAAAGGGCCCCGCGAGTGAGGTCTTCCAGGTAGACCCTTATCCTCTCGCAGCCGGTGATGATCTCGATTCCCTCGGCCGCGGCAAATAGCATCTCTTCGAGATTTTCCTTGCCGTAGTTGTTGATCTTGTTGCGCAAATGGTTGACGCGACTGTTGCTTTGTTCCATAAACACACCTGAGTAGATTTTTTACACTATTTGTTTATCTTAGGGAAGCGGGTGGGTGAATGTCAAGTGGGAAAAGGCGGCGTACAGTGGACAGTGGACAGTGGACAGTGGACAGAAATTCCTGTTCCCTGTCCGCTGTTTAACTGTTCAACTGTTTAACTGCCCTTATGCCGTTCAGCTCGGAGATGTCTATGCAATTCAGATTGCAGTATTCGCGCTCCAGTTCTTCTACGTAAAAGCGGTCCAAGCCTGAATTTTCGAGGAAATCCTCGCGGAGAGAGATGTTCTTTTCGGTCATGATCTGGGGGAGGATTGTGTGGAGATAGACGGCTTCCTTTCTTACGGTATGGATTGTCTCGCGGAAAAAGCCTTCGGGGATCGCTTCGTCAATGAGCTTTCTGCGCCGCAGTTCCTCGGTGACTTCGTTTTTTAGAATCTCCTGATTTGCCTTCGATGCATAGCGGGATTGGAAATTTCTTACCCTGTCCCTGATATGGTCGCGTACAAGCAGGAACAGCCGCTCTTCGCGGTCGATTTCCCGGAGCTGTTCGAGTAGTCCCGAGGTCGTCAGCCGGTTCTCCTCGATCATGGAGAGACCTTTAAGGAGAGTATTGACTTTTTTTCTTCCGTAATTGCCGAGGTATTGGTTGATGAGAAGATCCGATATGAACAGCTCTTCGAAAAGCCCATTCCGCAGGGAGTCGAATTCCCTCTTGTTGCCAAGGACGCTCCGCAGCATTTCCTCGGAAATCCTGACATTTTCCATGAAGGCGAGTTTGTTGACGATTGAAGAAGTGGAGTCGTAGCGGTCGAAATAGGTAATGATGGAGGAAAGGCCTTCAAGGATCGCAGCATCGGCTCCGTCACGGATCTTCTCGTCACAGGCCTTGCTTGTGTCCAGAAGAATCTCCTCGAAGGCGTAATCACGGTTTGCCGTGGCGTGTTTTTTGGCGTGCAACAGTTTGACCATGTCGTCACTGTCGACGGTGTTATCTATATGGCGCTCGTGCAGAAAAAGGCCTTCAAGAATCTGTCTGGTTTCCGAAAGGAAGGCATCCTCCTCGGGACCTACAATCCTGATATCTTTTTTCAGTATCTCGTCGAGGGGATAAAAGAGCGCATCCGGTATCTTGTTGCGGACGGAAAGGGTTTTCAGCCTGTTGAGCCTGGCGATTTCCGGCTTGTTCAGTTCTCCCTTGCCGTAGCAGGTAATCAGGATATTCCTGTATTCGTCTACTATTCCCCTGTTCGCCCGGTGTTTGTACATGACATCCACCCTGATTCGTTCTTGCTGGTAACGGTCGATATGGTACGTATCCGCAAGGGATGTAAGCGCCGCGAAATCTTCATCGGAGATTTTCTTGTTCCTGAAGTAGAGTCTGCTGAAAAAGTCCCTGTATTCCTTGTGCTTCCTGTTGATGAGCTTGAAAATGAACAGCTGCGCCCGAGGGTCTTTGAACAGGGCCAGAATCTGCCCGATGATGGTATCTTCATCTTCGGCTCCGATGGCAGGAGAGCGTTTTATCGTCTTGCCCAGATTTCTCAGGATTTCCTTCTGTTGCTTCTTTAGTGATCCCCTGATCTCCGCGGTATTTACAAAAAAGAAGTAGTTACATACTGCATTCCCTTCAAAAAAAATCTTCTCGTAGCTCTGCGCCCCTTCGGTCCGGTCGGTCAGTTGCAGGCTACCGCTGTCTTCTTCGTAATAGGCTCCATACATGGCAAGCCGGTTGAGGACATCCCTTTTTGCAAGGTCGGCCAGCGGTTGGTCTATGCCGAACATGTATTCACAGAAGGCTCCGCCGTTCCCATTGTAGCTGACCCCGTCCCGGCCGATCACGAATTCGTTGCCCGATGAGAAGACACGCAGGGCATCGTTGTCTTCCTGACTGATATTGAATGCGTATCGTTCGCAGACGTCGGCCCCCGCGAGATACGCGAAATATTCCAGATGGTTGTCAGTCATCCCGTGCAGGCGAATGTCTTTGTGCATGAGGGTATCCCTAAACCTTTATGGTCATGCCGTCATAGGCCAGTTCCACGTCTTTCGGCAGCTTCTCGCCATCCGCGTAGGCCACTTCGTGTGTCAAATGGGTGAAAATGGCCCTGCCCGGCCGCAGCTTTTTCACTACTGCAAGGGCCCCTTCGATGTTGAAATGGGCAGGGTGGGGAGTATACCGGAGAGCGTCGATTATCAGGACGTCCAGGCCGACCAGTTTTGCCAGAGACGATTCCGGCAAGCCGCTGCAGTCGGTGAGGTACGCGATATCATCGATGCGATAGCCTGTTGCATATGAATATCCGTGCACCAGCGGTACCGGAACGATTTTGTGGCCGAAGAGGGCGAAGGGGCCGGAAACGATATGCGGCTCCAGAATGGGAGTGTATCCGCCCTTCTCCATTCCCTCGAATATGTAGGAAAAATTTCTGGTGAGAGTTTCTATCGTCTCTCTTTCTCCGTAACAGGGTATGATGCGCTTGTGGATCAGGTGATAGCCGCGCAGATCGTCCATGCCGTTTATGTGGTCCGCGTGGGTGTGTGTGAACAGGACCGCGTCGATATGGGGTATCTTCTCCCGGAGTGCCTGTCTGCGCAAGTCGGGAGAGGTGTCCACAAGAACGTGTCCGTCATTTGTGCGGAGAAGGATGGAGGCCCGTGTGCGGTTATCCCGTGGGTCGGTGGAAGAGCAGACGGCACAGTCGCAGCCGACCATCGGGACCCCGGTCGAGGTGCCGCAGCCCAGTATCGTTATGATCATCTTTAATCCCCTGTAACAAGGCCGCAAAATACCATGATTGGCTTTTCCAGGCAAGGCCTTTGTCCTTGCGGGGAGGGGGATTTGCTGGTACTCTTTTAAGCAGCCGTTCGGCAATAATCCAGATGTTTGAGGGAGCATTCTTCATGAAAGTCGCGCTCTTGACCCCGTGCTATTACCCCTTCGTCAGAGGCAACGCCGTGACCGTGAGACGCGTGGAAAACAATCTCGTCGGGTGCGGTTGCGAGGTGGAGGTTTTCCCTCTCGACACCATTACCGCGGAGGATACCCTGAAAGGGGTGAAGCGCTTCGGTCCGCATTTGATACATGCGTTCCACGGTTTTCAAGGGGGAA
Organism: Geobacteraceae bacterium; assembly: GCA_035281865.1. GTDB lineage: Bacteria > Desulfobacterota > Desulfuromonadia > Geobacterales > Geobacteraceae > CAIWTU01. The sequence continues at coordinate 4,256 of DATEVI010000227.1, forward strand.
GGATCGCCAGGCTGATTGCCGGAACTCTGAGGAAACCCTATGTCATAACGCTCACCGGCAGTGATGTTTACGAGGCATTGCAGGACGCCAGACGACACGATACGGTGTCGGCCCTGGAAAATTCCGCTGCCGTCGTCGCCTTCCACGACAGCATCAGGAATCGCCTGGTGGAAGACTTGCCCGAACTGGCCGGGAAGATATTCGTAATAGCGCAGGGGGTCGAGATGCCTGGCTCCGACTACCCCCATCATGGCGAATTCAGGCCCTTGGACGATGACCTGGTGATACTTCTTCCGGCAGGACTCCGCCCGGTGAAGAATGTGGCATTCGCCCCGCCGGTTCTGGCGAGGCTGCATGAGCGGGGAGCCCGATTGTACTTTATTCTGGTCGGTCCGGTGCTTCATCGGGGGTATGCGGCGGAGGTGCTGGCCGAACAGGAGCGGTTTCCATTTGCACACTATTTCGGCGAGGTCGGACACAATTCCATCGGATGGTTATACGGACAGGCCGATGTCGTGCTGAACACTTCCTCCTTCGAGGGTGGGATGTCCAATGCCGTGCTCGAGGCGATGTTGTTGGGGAAAGCGGTCCTGGCGTCAAATATCGAGGGTAACAGGTCGGTAATCGAGGATGGCGTCACCGGTTTCCTTTACCAGGGAGAGTCCGATTTTCTGGAAAAGCTTGAAAGGCTCATGGGAGACGAAAGGCTCAGACACAGACTCGGAAAGAATGCCAGAAGTTTTGTGGAGAAAAATTTTTCCCCTGAGGAGGAGGCAGCAACGTACCTGGAGCTTTATGAAAAAGTCCTTGCTGCTGTCTCCATGGTTTGACGAGCCAACGTGGAAATCGTTGCCCCGAATGAGTGGATTGAGCTCGCCCGATCTCTGGTTTTGCGGAAGGGCACCATTCTTCTTCTCGGTTCCACGGATACCGGCAAATCGACATTTACCAGATATCTGGCCGAGACTCTCCTCCACTGCGGCACGACTGTCGCACTCGTTGATGCGGACGTGGGCCAGTCGGCTCTCGGTCTCCCCGGCACGGTAAGTTTCGCTGCTTTCCGTTCAGTAGAGAATGTGAAGGCCTTTCGTTGCGAGAGTTTCTCTTTCCTCGGTTCCGTCAGCCCCATCCCCGTGCTGTCCTTCCTTATTAAAGAAACCTGCCGCTTCGTTTCACGTGGCAGGACCTCCTCGGAAATCACTCTGATCGATACAACCGGCCTCGTTGACGATGAGCCCGGAAGACGCCTCAAGATAGCTAAAATTAAGGCAATTCGCCCCGACAGGATCATTGCGATTGAGCGAAGTGGCGAGTTGGAGCACATTCTTCAAAATGTCGGGGATATCGATGTCGTCCGCCTGAAACCGTCGCCCATGGCCAAGTTCAGACGGCGGCAATCCAGGATTCGCTACCGTGAAGCAAAACTAGCCAAATATTTCAGAGATGCAGACGAAATCATTCTTTCCACCCATGGACTTGAATTTTTTTTTCACGGGAGGACGGTGGGCCATGAGGATGTCCGGATAAGACCGGGCGCTGTCGCGGGATTGAATCGGGATGTTGACAGCGACGGACTCGGCATCATTACAGATTTGGATCACGATTCCATAACTCTCAAGACCCCACTACGGTCCTTGAGGGGCATCAGACGGGTCATGCTGGGCAGTATCACCTTCGACAGCTTCGCGGCCGACTGAACCTGCCCATGCGTCCCTTGCAGTTTGAGTGAGTAACTGTGTTTTTCGAGATTAATGCTATCGAGATCTCAGCTGATACCGAACAGCTCTTTTCGCACTTTCTTCACATAGTCCATGGAAGGCGCGTAATCGCCATAAAGGAAGAGTAGGCTCCTGTCGACGGGAGCCAGGTCCCTTACCCTGGAGCCGTATTTGTCTTTCAGGATGAGGGCGATCCTTTCATAGCGGTCGAACCCCTCGTAGGCCAGAGGCTCGCTCCAGATGACTGAGTCATCCTTCATTATCCGGGTGTCCCCCTCCACCTGGTCCCAGACAAGGGTGAAGTCCGGATCGTCTATCTCCGGGAGTTGGTCAGGAGACTGCAGGCATTTTTCCCGGTACAGCTTCATCTGTTCTTCCTGTTCCCGCAGCGCCTTTCTCTGCTCGTCGGTGAGCTTCTCCTCGCCTCTCCCGCAGTGGCCGGACTCGGGAAATACGATGAGGTCGAGGAATGCGCTGCATGAGGGGCAATATAGTTCCAAGAACATCTGTCGATGGAAACGGCCGGACTTGGAGTTTGCACCGTTGCCCTTCCAATCGCATTCCTCGCAGGAGTATTCTTTTTCTTTCCATCCCTCATAATAAATAGTCATGCTCTGCTCCTTTCATATTTGGCTGTATCTTGGAGGCGTGTTTTTTCGTTGAGAAAAGAGGCCTTTCCTTGTACGATTAAGAACTCAATTTCTTCAAAAAGCTAATCTATCCGGAGGTAGCATCCATGTGGTTTTTTCAAACTGAAAACGGAATGTTCTGTATCCGTTATTTTCGCGAAGGATACGGACTTTTCATAGACGCCGAATATCTGAGCTGGCAAAGAGACGCCGAAGGTGCCGCGAAAATGGTGTCCGAACACCGCACCGGCCATAAGCCCTGGGACAGCTTGGGAACGGCCGACGCGCCGAAAGATCTGAGTGAATGGAAGCTCCTGGAGGAGATTCAAGGCGCGGCCAATATCAAGCCGACCCATGACCCGATTGTCGTTCCTCTTGATTGCGACTGCGGCCATCAGATCAAAGAAAGCGTGGCAAGGGTCAGGATCCTGCGCAAGTTCCGCTGTCCCGCCTGCAATAAGGACATCACCGTGGAGGACAAGCAGTTAGCGCAAATTATGGAAAAGGTTCAACAAGAATATCCGAACGGCTTGATAAAAAGTCTTCGGAAGTAATGCGGCGTTTTCACGGGAAGGCTCAGGGGAAGCGTTTCATCTCCGCTCCCCCTGAGCCTTTTTCTTGCGCCCTGTGCCTCGTGCCTGCCTACTTTATCCATATGGTCTGGATATTGACAAACTCCTTGATCCCGTAATGGGATAGCTCCCGGCCGTAGCCTGAATTCTTGATCCCGCCGAAAGGGAGACGGGGGTCGCTTTTTACCCGTCCATTGATGGATACGGATCCTGCCTCGATCCGTGCGGCAATCCGCTCGCCCTTCTTCGTATCCGCGGTCCACAGTGAAGCTCCCAGCCCGTATGGCGAATCATTTGCCACCGCCACCGCTTCCTCTTCGTCCTTTACCCGGATGACCGATGCCACCGGGCCGAACAGTTCCTCGTGGTATGCAGGCATGCCGGGTTTTACGTCGGACAGTATGGTGGGGGGATAGAAATGCCCCCTCCTGTCGAGAGGCTTGCCGCCCAGCA
>DATEVI010000228.1:0-2390 GCA_035281865.1 Geobacteraceae bacterium
CGACATTCACGAGTGCCAGGAGCCGCGCCAGCTCGGCGGCATTCGATCCCTTCTGCTCGGCAATTTGCACCGCGATCTGGTTGTACAGCCGCGGCGGCGTGCCCAAGCCGGGCGTTCCGTCATAGGCCCAGTATATTCCCGTGATCGTCTGATCTTCCGTTCTCTTCGTCGGTGTGACGATTCCGTCGCCGCCGAGGCGTTTTACCTCATTGAAAGCGGCCGTATACTCGCGGCTTTTGAGGGGAGGGGGATACTGAACGCTGAACTGGCCGGCGGAACGCATGACAAAGGGTTTCACCTTTCCCCAGTAAGCGCCAAGAGCAAGCGGAATCTGGCTGATCGGATCCTGGCGCCACTTGCCCGGTTTGTCGCTTGTGATGAAATCGATGCCGATGAGCGGCTCTGCATACTGCGAACCGTCATAGGCCCTGATTTTGAGAATTGCGGCGGCTGCCCGGTGCCCCAAATCAATCCCGTTTTTCTTTTCGCGTCCGTCAGGGATCCGGCCCAGGTCTTCGGCGAGCAACCCATCGAAGCTTTCCGCTTGTGAAGGAAAGAGCGAGACCAGCGTATCGTGCGCCGCCTGGGCTATGGCGGCGTCCATGGAAGTGGGAGCGCGTGCCGGCGCAATGCTGGTGTAGCCCTGGTAGCCGCCGGCAATTGCATTTACCGCATCGAAGATGGCGATGTGGACAATTGCGAATGCCCGGCTAGTTCGACATGGACCGATTTGCTCTCCAAAGATTCTATTCTCACCGGGCGCCACGGGCGTGTGGTCCAGTGCGTTGGCGTTTAGCGCAATTTCATTCCAGTAGCGGATTCGGCTTGCCGGATCATCCTCGCGCGGCGGTTCTTGACGTCTTGGCGGTTCCTGGACTTGTGACGCAGCTTCAAAGCGCGGCCCCAGCGCTTCGGGGTGACCCCCGGGAAATCCGCCCGCCCAGACAGTCGCGGTCAGGGCGAGGATGAGGACAGTGACCGTTGAAACAACCATCTTGCCGTTTCTCTTCAAGTACATGTGTGCTCCTCCTTTTAGCGGGATGATACATTCCCAAGTCCGGCAGGCTCCTGGATTGTTCATGTGGCGGGTACAAAGGGAAGGATTACATTTGCCTGGACTTTTGGAATGAATGATGACAGGCATTTAAGCGGCTTGTTGAAAAGTCTATCAATGGTCGATGGACTGTCAAGGTACGGATTTGTTCCGCGACACGCGGGGTGCCGGAATCATCCGGTGGGATCACTTCATGACTTCGTTTGGTGAGTTGAGTAGATGCTTTTCTTCTCGTAATCGGTTTTCATGATGGCAGGAGTCAGCAAGGTGCAGCAGCGGTTGTATCCCCCGGCTCCCATACCTTCACCCGATTCCGGCCTGTCTGCTTGGCTTCATAGAGGGCTTGGTCCGCGCGGTTGATCCAAACCTCTATCTTGCCTTGCTCACCCTCGAACATCCCGGCTATTCCGACGCTGACGGTGACCCGTACCAGGTTAATGCCGGCCTCGACAATTGTGGATTCAATAACCTCCCGCAGTCTTACGCCGATACCGACTGCAGCGGGAAGGTTCGTCTCCGGCAATAGAATTGCGAATTCCTCTCCGCCGTAACGGCACGGGATGTCGGATCCTCGAAGGGTGTTTCTGATATTATTGGCAACGGAGAGAAGAACAAGGTCTCCCGCGCAATGTCCGTGGGTATCGTTTATGACCTTGAAATGGTCGATGTCCATCATGATGACCGCCAGACACCTGTGATACCGTCTGTTCCTTTCGAATTCAAGCTCGGCAAGGGAAAGAAAGTGGCGACGGTTGTACAGATTTGTCAATGGGTCCAGCCTGGAAATATCCTCCGCTTCCTGCCGGGCCTGTTCCACGTCCAGCAGAGCAATTCTCAGTTCTTCCGACTGTTCCAGAATTGTCCTTCTGTGGAGAAAATCCGACCGCATGCTGCGTTCTCTCGAGTAGGAAGACCACATGCCGGTAATGTTAAAGGCAACCAGTACAAAAATATTGTGAGTCAGAACCGGTATGGAGATATCCGTTTGCCAGATGACCATGACCACATACAGAAGAAAGGTGCCGCAGGATAGGATGGAAGCGGCGATGAAACGCAAACCCGGAAAGGTGAAAAAAAACATCAGGCACAGGAGTAATCCGGCGAAATACAAATTTTCCCAGGGATAAGGAGTGATAACGATCATGGTGACAAGTCCTGCGCTGCCGGCAAGGCCGGTGAAGACCAGGAGCGTCTGCATCATTTTCCGGAAGTAACCGGTGAAGGTGAGGGAATAAACACCGATAGCCAGAGGACAGACCAGGCAATAGCGGATGAACCAGACCTCCCCTCGTATCTGGGGGAGGATCAGGCAGTCGATGATGCCGAATATTGCATA
>DATEVI010000229.1:0-2871 GCA_035281865.1 Geobacteraceae bacterium
CTTCTTTCGCAATCGTCTTCCCCCCTCTCTTGCAAGTTGCGTCCGCGGATTTCCTGCCGGCACCAAGCCTGACCTCCTATGCCACGGACCTCGTCACCCCTCCTTTCCTGGGAGGTAAACGTATCGCTACCCCATCGAAAATCGAGAAGGCCCCATCCCTTTGCGTTCACGTAGATGCGGAAAAACCGAAACAGTGCCGAGGTCAGGCGATCCATCGCCTCCGGACGTTTCGCAGGCTGACGAGGAAAAGCGTCGCGCAGAATAACAGCAGCATCGTGAAATCGATCGGAAGCGACATCCCGTGCATGCTGCCGAAAGCATCGTGCAGGACACCGGCGCCATACGTCAACGGAAGCGCGTACGACACGGGACGCAGGGACGCAGGAACGCCGGCAACCGCGCGACGGGAAAGAACAGGCCGCACAGGCGCTCGGCCTCCTCGATATAGTGCGTAGTCAGGAAGAACGTCTTTCCGGCCTGGTGGAGATCGGCGATAAACTGCCTGATCCTGAGTAGTTCGCGCGCCCTCGCGCCCCTGGCACCTTTTCGCATTCCGTGCAGCGCCCCGCAGAAACACGAGTTGTCGAATCCAGCCAGCCAGGGGTGCAGGTTGCTCTCATCCGGCACCACGCCCACTTGCCCGTCTGCCTTTGCTGCCCGGTCGGCACTGTTCCGGAGAACAGGATCCGCTGTTTTCAAAAAAAGTACCTCGCCCGCAGTTCCAGACGATAATTGTTCTGTTTTTCGCCGAATTCGCTGAACCTGCCACCCCCCCAGAACGGCTGCCTTGAGCCGCAGCGCCAGGTTGGTGATGCCGGTATAGAGAAACTCGGGGGAGAGAGAAGCTTTCGTCATTCAAGTTGATAATCGACGTCGCTGCGGGCGTAAAGTAGAGGATGTCGAAGGGCTCTTTCCGGCTGACCCGTGCGTAGAGGTAATCCCGCATCGGGTTCATCCGGCCGAAGCCCCCCTGGGAGAGATCTCTCGCCCTCTGCAGCAGGCTGCCGTCGCCGGTGGAGAGAAAGGTGTCGACCGGGCTCCAGGCGTACCCCGTGCCCCATCGCAGGGTCTTTTTTCCCGCTTCCAACGCCAGGGAGGTGGAGGGCTTGACCGAGAGGTATCCCTCGTAAACGGTCGTCCGGAAGCGCTCGCCGAGGTAGGATCGCACATAATCGCCGTTTGCGCGGACGAAAACCCGCCCGATTCCCTTTTAGGCTTCCATCCAGCTGCAACGCGCCGTTGTACTCGGTCGTGGTCTTGCCCACGTCCCAATCGAAGAACCGCAGGCGGTACAGGGCGGCATCCCGGTCGAGGCCGAACAACACCGGCCGCACCTCCGCGTACCCACCGAGATGGTACGGCTTCTTCTCAACCTTGGAGACGTCGAACCGGTATTCTTCTCCCGGGGCGCCGGTAGCCAGGAGCCAGAGCAGGGCGGCCGCCGGCATCATTGCAGGAATACGCCTCATCTTGGACCGCCCCCGGGGAATCGCCGAAAAACCCTCCTCTCATCAGCCTCCTATCGGACCGACTCCAGGTTGGGCATGAAGGTCAGAGTGAATACCTCGTCCTTGAGCGTCCTCGCCTTGATGCCCGCGAAAATCATGACGGATCGGTACCCCCGGTAGAGGGGGCTTTCGGTCTCGATGACCGAAGGCCGGACGATGCCGCCGCCGAAATCCCGGACCTCCTTGAAGTGGATGGTCTTGATCAGCATCCGCGCCTCGGTGAGGCATTCGATCCGGGTCGGAAGCAGGTTCTTCCGGTCGGCCCACAACCTGACCCGGTCGTAGGCGACCGTCCGGGTCCTGGCCTTGAGGTGGATCAGGTGCCGATCGCCGGCCTCCTCCACCTTTTCGACGTCGTTTTCCGCGGCGTAATCGAGCTGCAGGATGTCGCTGTTGTTGAAGACCCCGCCGACCACCGACTGCAGGCTGGTGATGCGGATCGGCTTGCCGACATTGGGGATGTAGAGCCACATGTTGTCGCCGAGGCGCAGGGTCGTCCGCCCCTTCTCGCTGGCCGGCGAGCTCGTTCCCGTCCAGGGCGTAGGCGGGCAGCGCCATCATCAGCGGAAGGGCCAGGGCGACGAGGGTGCGTATCCGGTCCTCCTATCTCCTGAGGGCCTTTTTTGCCGCATCGGCGGCGTTTCCCTTGAATTCCAGATGGCTCATTCCCTTGGCCTGCATGGCGCCGATCATCTTCGGACCGAATGCTCCGGCAATGACGACGCCGACCCTCTTCCCGGCGAGAAACTCCACCGCCTGCGAGCCGGCCCCGCCCGGCGCATCCTTGTGCGGGTTGTCCACCGCTTCGACAAACTCCCCCTTTTCGTCGAACAGGAGGAAATAAGGGCATCTCGCCGCGATCCCGCTCACCTGGGATGAAGGCGGTCTCCCTTCGGCGGCCACGGCGATTCTCGATGGGCCGGCGGCGAACGCGGTTGTCGAGAGAACGGCAAAGAGCACGAGAAACAGACCGGCGGATTTTTTCATCGCGAATCTCCTCCATCTTCCGGTTCCGAAACGTTGCCGCCCGCTCCCTGAGATTCTTCGTCAAAAGGGACGGGCAGCGGGCTCATACATGTCTCAAGGCCTTGATCGGCTCCGGTCCCTTCCCCCTTTTCCGCTTCCCGGATGACCGGCATCATGGGGGCGCAGCCGCCCATTCCGAGTTCATCGCTCCTTCCTTCCCGGAATTTCCTGGAGCCCCGGCCGGCAGAATCGTCATGCCCGCGCTTCCTCGGGGAGCATCCTCGTTCATCCCTCCCGGGATCCCGAAACGGCCTCCTTCGCCTTCAGGACCATCCAGGCGAGCACCGAAACACCCGCCACCAGAGTCACGGCGAACAGAACCATCGGCCCGTATTGC
>DATEVI010000230.1:0-2879 GCA_035281865.1 Geobacteraceae bacterium
TCTGGCCGATTGTAGGTTCAAGGAGGCGGAATTCGTTTCACTGGAGGTCCGTCCATCGAATACGGTTGCCATAACACTGTACCGTGATCTCGGTTTTATCGTTACGGGCCGACGCAAGGCCTATTACGAAAACGGCGAAGATGCGCTTTTGATGGAATACATATTCAATGATGACAAGGGGAATGATTAATGCAATTTAAGTCTATGGTGGTTTTGAATGAACAGATTTCCCCCGGGTATTGCAGGATACGCTTGACCGCCCCGCGCGAGATAATGCATGCGAAACCGGGGCAATTTGTCATGGTGCGGGTATTCGAAGGGATCGACCCTCTGCTGCGTCGTCCTTTCGGCATTTACGACCTGGGCAGTTTTGAACCCGAATATCCCGAAGCTCCTAAACAACATTACATCGAAATTCTATACAAGGTAGTGGGAAGGGGCACGGGCATCCTTCATTCACTACATCGCAACGATTATCTTGATGTTCTCGGTCCCCTCGGCAACGGTTTCGATCCGGGAAATTCCAACGATGAGAAGATTCTAGTGGGCGGCGGCTTCGGCCTTGCCCCACTTTACTTCCTGGCCAAGCAACTGGCCTCGAAGTCGAAAGTTAAGGTGTTTATCGGCGGCAGGAAAAAGGAGGACATCCTCTGCGTCACCGAATTCGAACGTTTGGGGATCGAGGCGTACGTTGCCACCGATGACGGAACCCTCGGGTCCATGGGGCTGGTGACCGAAGTCCTGGAGAAATATCTGGCCGAGGGCGCAAACCACCGCACCATCTTTGCCTGCGGCCCTGTGCCGATGCTCAAATCGGCAGCCGCGATAGCGGAACGCTATGGCATCCCCTGTCAAGTGTCGCTGGAAGCGAACATGGCCTGTGGCGTGGGCGCATGCCTGGGCTGTGTCACCAGGGGCAGCAGGCATAGCGATGAAAACCCCGATTACCGATGTGTCTGCAAGGACGGACCGGTATTCGCCGCAACAGAAATTCTATGGGATTGAGAAAAGCGAGAGGATATGAAAAAACCTGATCTTTCAGTTGAAATAGCCGGAATAAAAATGCGAAACCCGGTGATGACGGCATCCGGTACGTTCGGTTACGGCGAGGAGTATTCGTCTTATGTGGACCTGGAACGTCTCGGCGGAATCGTCACCAAGGGGCTGTCCCTCAGGCCGAAGGCGGGCAATCCCATGCCTCGCATCGTCGAGACGCCCGGCGGCATGCTTAACGCCATAGGGCTGCAAAACGTCGGCATCGATGCTTTTATCGAAAAGAAACTGCCCTTTCTGCGGACTGTGAACACGCCGGTTATCGTTAATTTTTTCGGCAATACCGAGGACGAGTACGCCGAAATGGCCGAACGTCTGGACAAAATCCCGGAAGTGTCCGGGCTGGAGATGAACATTTCCTGTCCCAACGTGAAGCAAGGTGGAATTGCCTTCGGATCAAGGCCGGACGCCGCCTATTCGGTGGTCAAAGCGGTGCGTGAATCGACCATAAAGCCGGTCATCGTCAAGCTGTCACCGAACGTCAGCGATATAGTGGAAATGGCCCATGCTTGCGCAGATGCCGACGCCGACGCGCTGTCCCTGATCAATACACTGACCGGAATGGCCATAGACCTGAAAAATAGAAAGCCCGTCCTTGCCAATGTGACCGGTGGATTTTCGGGTCCCGCCATAAAGCCGATCGCCCTTCGCATGGTGTGGCAGGTGGCCAGCGCGGTCGACATCCCCGTCATCGGAATCGGCGGCATCACCAAGGCAACGGATGCCCTTGAATTCTTGCTGGCCGGCGCTACGGCTGTGCAGGTTGGAACTGCCAATTTCATTACGCCCGGCGTAACGGAAAATATCGTTAGGGACATGGAACGCTACCTTGTCGAAAACCGGATAGCTGACGTAAAGGACCTGATCGGCGCGCTGCAAGCGTAGAAGGTTCAACCCAACTCCCGGCAGATGCTTTCCGGATGAACACTAAATATGCGAAGGAGGTAACCATGGACACCATTGAGGCGATCAAAACATGGAAGAGCACCCGCAAGTTTCAGGACCGACCCGTTGAGGAAGAGAAGCTGGAAGAGATACTTGAGGCGGTGCGCAGGGCTCCGTCGTGGGCCAATATGCAGTGCTGGAAGCTGATTGTCGTGGAAGACCAGGAAATGAAGCAGAACCTGAGCGAACTTGCCTTTGTTGAGTCGTTTTTCGCTCCCCTCGGCTACAAGAGCAATCCCGCGCAGAAAGGCATAGTTCAGGCTCCGGTGGTCATAGTCCTCTGCGCCGACCCTTCCAGGTCGGGGAAACTGTGGGACCAGCATTACTATATGACCGATGCCGGCATCGCATCCCAGAACCTGATGCTGGCGGCCCATTCAATGGGCCTCGGCACCGTGTTCGTTGGAGTGTTTGAAGAAGAAAAGATCAAGAGCCTGCTGCAGATACCTCAGGAAATCCGTATTGTTGGTCTCTTTCCGGTCGGATATCCCCTCGAACCGGGTGAGACCCGGCCTCGGAAGGCGCTAGGTGAGATAGTATACTCCGGAAAATGGGGAACGAGTTTCTGATTCAGGCTAGTACCGAGTTAATTTGCTTGAAAGGGAGGCGGAGTTTAATGCTCCGCCTTTTTATTTTTCGCGGATGAAGCCTCTCGCACTTTTTCGGCCACGGAAATGATCATTTCCATGGTGCCTTTGAATCCGACCGCTTCTGTATCGATGCACAGGTGATAGCACGATGCGTCCATCCAGTCATGATCGGTCATAACTTTGAGGAATCGGCTTCGCTGCCGGTCAGATTCATCTACCAGTTCTCGCGCGCTGTCGTAGTCGGGGATGTTGTAAGTTTTCATTACGCGCTCTATGCGGGACTCCCTTGGC
>DATEVI010000231.1:0-4634 GCA_035281865.1 Geobacteraceae bacterium
GAAGATCGGGCTGGTAAAGTTCGATTTTCTCGGTTTGAAGAACCTGACCGTCATCGACAACGCCGTGAAACTCATCCGTGCCGGCAAAAATCCCGATTTCGACATAACGAAACTGGGCGATGACGATGAAGCGACTTATCAATTGCTGCAGTCGGGCAATACGACAGGCGTGTTCCAGCTGGAGTCGAGCGGCATGAAGGACCTGCTGGTCAAGCTGAAGCCTTCCTGTTTCGAGGACATCATCGCCGTGTGCGCCCTGTACCGTCCGGGTCCGCTGGGGTCCGGCATGGTGGACGATTTTATCGACCGGAAGCATGGCAGAAAAGCGGTAACCTACGAACTTTCCGAACTGCAGCCGATCCTGAAGGATACTTACGGCGTCATCGTCTACCAGGAACAGGTTATGCAGATCGCGCGAACCCTCGGAGGATATTCACTGGGAGGAGCGGACCTCCTGCGCCGGGCCATGGGCAAGAAGGACGCCGGCGAAATGGCCAAGCAGAAAGAGCATTTTCTTGCCGGCGCCAGGGAAAAGAATACCGATCTGAAAAAAGCTGAAGCCATCTTTGATCTGATGGCCAAGTTTGCCGAATACGGGTTCAACAAGTCCCATTCGGCGGCATATGCTCTCCTTGCATATCAGACGGCCTATCTGAAAACCCATTATCCGGTGGAATTCATGGCGGCCCTCCTCACCGAGGACATGGAGAACACCGACAAGGTAATAAAGAATATCACCGATTGCCGGGATATGGGTATCGACGTCCTTCCGCCCGATATCAATGCATCCGAGCGGTCATTCAAAGTACTGGAGAATTCCATCAGGTTCGGCCTCGGGGCAGTGAAAAACGTGGGTGCTTCCGCAGTCGAGGCCATTCTGGAAGCACGGGAAACGGCCCCTTTCAAGGACCTTTTCGATTTCTGCGAACTGGTCGACTTGCGCAGGGTGAACAAAAGGGTGGTTGAATCTCTGATCAAATGCGGCGCCTTTGATTCTACCGGGGCAAAAAGAGCGCGGATGATGGCTGCTCTGGAAGCCGCCATGGAACTGGGACAAAAGATCCAGAAAGAGAAAGACAGCGCACAGGTGTCGCTGTTCGGCACGGACGAGATTATGAAGGGAAACGGCAATGGGCGTCACACGCTGCCGGACATTCCCGAGTGGGGAGAAAAAGAGCTTCTTACTTTTGAGAAGGAGGCGATCGGATTCTACATAACCGGTCATCCCCTGGACCGCCATGAGGCGGACGTCAAGCGGCTTGGTACCGCCGATACCTCGACACTGGCGGAAAAACCGGACAGAAGCGAAGTGCGGATCTGCGGAATTGTTGCATCCCTTTCTGAAAAGATAACTAAAAAAGGGGATAGAATGGCTTTTGCGTTACTGGAGGACCGTCTCGGTTCCGTTGAAATCATGGTCTTTCCTGACGTATTCGCCAAGGCCTCGGAATTCCTCAAGACAGATGAGCCGCTCCTGGTAACCGGCACAGTCGACGCCGGCGAAGAGAGCTGCAAGATCAAGGTAACTGAGATCATTCCCCTTTGTGCAGCAAATGAGCAGAATACCAGGAAGGTAAGTTTTACTCTGAGGGCCGGTTCCCTGGAAAGGTCCCAGATGGAGTCGCTCAGGGAGATCATCTCAAGATACCGGGGAAATTGCGGCGCATATTTGAACATCATCATTCCTGAAAAGGTCAGGACAACCATAAAATTGCCGGAGTCATATTCGGTGAGGGCCAGTGAGGATTTAACGCTGGAGGTGGAAAGGCTCCTCGGTTATAATGCAACAACCTTCGAATGAACATCCGAAAACGGATGAGGTGACTCAATGGCTGTGGATGGACTATTTCCCCAACAGTCTGCCAAAGGAGACCAACCAGATGTCGACTCATTATTATCTCGATTTCGAAAAACCTGTCGTGGAACTGGAAAACAAGGTCCGGGAGCTTCTCGAATTCTCCACCGGTCATGAAGACCTGAAATCCGAAATCGCCAGGCTTGAGAAAAGGATAGGAAAAATGCGCGAGGAAATATTTTCAAATCTTAGCAACTGGCAGATTACGCAGATTGCCCGCCATATAAACCGTCCGTTTACCATGGACTACATAAGGCACATATTTACCGATTTTGTGGAGTTGCATGGTGACAGGAATTTTGCCGATGATCATGCCATCGTCGGGGGACCGGCGAAGCTCGACGGTCAACCCGTGATGGTTATCGGGCACCAGAAGGGGAGGGACACGAAAGAAAAAGTGTTCCGGAATTTCGGCATGCCCAATCCGGAAGGATACAGAAAAGCCCTGCGCCTCATGGAGATGGCGGAAAGATTCAAGCTCCCCATCTTTACCTTTGTCGATACCCCCGGCGCTTTTCCCGGCATCGGGGCCGAAGAGAGGGGTCAGGCTGAAGCTGTTGCCCGCAACCTGCGTGAAATGTCCTCCCTGACTGTTCCGATCATCGTGACGATAACGGGGGAGGGCGGTTCCGGCGGTGCCCTGGCCATTGCGGTAGGCGACAGGATCCTGATGCTGGAGTATTCCATCTATTCGGTCATCTCTCCTGAAGGCTGCGCAGCAATATTGTGGTCTGACGGGACAAAAGGAGAAACTGCCGCTGAAGCCCTGAAGCTTACAGCGCGAAATCTCAAAGAGATGGGTGTGATAGACGAAATCGTGAAGGAACCGCTGGGAGGTGCCCAGCGTGACCATCAGTCAATGGCCGGTACCCTTCGCAAAGCGCTTATAAAGAATCTGAAGGAACTGAAAGAATTACCGGTCGAGAGACTTGTAGAGGAGCGTTATCAGAAGTTCAGAAGTATGTCGCGGTTTGTGGAGTAACCGGCGCTTGGAAACTAGTTTTTGACGAATGGGGGCGAAAGGCGGTTTCTTTCGCCCCTTACCTTTTTACGGAGACAGTGATGCAGGAACGATTGCAGAAAATTCTTGCCGGGGCCGGTGTCGCTTCACGCAGGGAAGCAGAAAAGATAATAGCTTCCGGGCGGGTTTGCGTGAACGGTGTAACCGTTACCGAAATGGGATTCAAGGCAGATCCCGAGAACGATAGTGTAACACTGGACGGCAAACAGATACGCCCAGAACCGGTCAAAATATATATAATGCTCAACAAGCCGGCAGGTTATGTTACCACGATGAAAGATCCACAGGGCCGCCGGAAAGTGACGGAACTTCTGGAGGAAGTGAAACAGAGGGTGTTTCCGGTTGGCCGCCTCGATTACAACACGGAAGGGTTGCTCTTATTTACTAATGATGGCGAATGGGCAAATATCCTGGCGCATCCACGGCACGAGGTCGACAAGGAATACCTTGTGAGAATTCGCGGGCGAATATCGCCGCTGCAGATAAGGGCTCTCTCAGAAGGTGTTGAGCTTGAGGAAGGCAAAACTGCCCCTGCTGTGTTCAAGGCCATCGGGGAAAGTGAAAAAAACATGTGGTTCTCGCTTACGATACACGAAGGGCGCTATCGTCAGGTTCGGCGCATGTGCGAAGCATTGGAACTAACCGTGGTAAGGCTCAAAAGGTCCCGGTACGGTTTTCTTGAGTTGGGGGACCTTAAGCCGGGGGAATACAGAAAACTGACCGAGACCGAAGTTGCCAGGCTGCGGAAATCAGGGACGAAAAAGTAAAATCCCGGTTTTATCAACAGGCCGGTGGCGCACAGAGATTTTTCATCAATAATCGGTGGTAATAAATTGGAAGGGGAGCACATTTGCTCTCCTTTTTTATTGAATAATTGTTGGGTTCATGTGGCGGCCGGTATGGACGACTTGTGTTTCTTCACCTTGCCGTTCGACGGCTTGGTAAAAGTATGTAAATTTTATGAACACTAAAATATGCTTAAGTAATTGTTGAAAAAATATTTTATTATACTAAATTACAGTTTAGTGCTGTGCACAGCAAGTCTAGGTAGGAAAGACGTTTAGGAGATAGAAAGCGTGTCCGTTGTTGTTTATAGTTGGGAATAATTTATTTGTAGTAAAATATTAGGTGTTTTGTATTTAAATATGTGTAAATTATTGATGATGTCTTACGCATTACATACTGGATCGGAATAGCAGGTAGAAATTTGAGACCAGCTCGGACAGTTGCTTCATATGTTCGGAGCAGTGAAAGGAAAGGTGAACGGGATGGCGAAGTATGCCCCGGGAATCTATAAGAGAGGAAAGATTTTCTGGATCTGTTACAAGAGCCGAGACAGCAAGATTGTCAGGGAATCGGCGAAAACGGATGATCTGGGACAAGCGGAATCTCTGTTGGCCTTGCACCGTAAGGCTGCGGCCGTTGGAGAGGAATACGGGGAAACAGTCTGCAGGTCGTGCACGTTCATGGAGTTGGCTGATAAATATCGTGCGTTTGCAGCGTCTCAGAAATCATACTACATAAAAAAAATCATCATAAATCAGCTCGCCGAAAAGTTCGGAGCCGTCGACCTTGGCGAGTTTACAACCTCCCTTGTTGAATCGTATCTGTCTGAGGGGCTTGAGGAAGGGTTGAAGCCCGCAACGGTTAATCGCCGCTTTGCCTGTCTGAAGCATATGTTCCGGAAGGCATATGAATGGAGCAATTGTTCGGAGGTAATGCTGAAGCAAATAAGAAAGGTCAAATTTTTCAGGGAGA
>DATEVI010000232.1:0-3669 GCA_035281865.1 Geobacteraceae bacterium
AAAATGAAGAGATTGCTCACGATGGCGCTGGTCTTAATGGTCACGATTCCCGTGCTTGCTTCGGCAGCTGGAAAAGTGGCCCTGCCGAAAGGATATGAGAAATGGGAGAAAAGCAGGCAGATAATCGTGACCGATAAGAAATCGCTTTTTTATGGTATTCACTACACGTATGTGGATAAAAAGGCCATGCCGTCGTTCAAATCGGGTGGCAAGTATGCGGAAGGAAGCCGGTTTGTCGTAGTCAATTACAACATCAAGGAAGAGGGTGGCAAGTTCGTTCAGGGAAAGAAGAACATGATAGTCCTGATGGAAAAAGGCAAGAAATACAGGGAAACCGGTGGCTGGCTCTTTGCCGGATTTACCCCCGAGGGCAAACCGAGCGGGATCGATCCTGTAAAGAATTGTTATGAGTGTCATCTTAAAATGGCAAAGGATACGGACCTGGTGATCTCCAAGTATGCTGATTTCAAATAAATCCCTTTCCCTGAAAAAAAAGCGTTTTAACGATGGGTGAGATACAGGAAAAATTTTTTCTCGGGCGACAGCCGATCCTCGACAGGGAGCAGAATATTGTCGGTTACGAACTTTTGTTCCGCTCCGCCGATACGACGTCGGCAAACATTACCGACTACTCTCAGGCAGGCTTCAGTGTAATTCTGAGCGCCCTTTCCTCCTTCGGCTTCAAGGAAGTTCTGGGAAAGCACAAAGGGTTTTTCAACGTTACCGATAAACTGCTGATGAGTGATACCCTGGAACTGCTGCCGCGGGAACAGATTGTCATCGAGCTGCTGGAGACAATAGAGGTTACCGACGCAGTTGTTAAGCGCTGCCGGGAGCTGAAGGAAAAAGGGTTCAGCCTGGCATTGGACGATAATGTCTATCATGCGCAATACGAGCCGCTTTACGCAATAGTGGACATCGTCAAGATAGACATCCTGCAAATGTCCCGGCCCGCACTTGCAGATATGGTGAAGGTCCTGCGCGACTATCCGGTAACGCTCCTGGCGGAAAAGGTGGAAGACCCCGCGCAGTTCAGAGAATGTCTTGACCTGGGTTTCGAATTGTTTCAGGGATATTATTTTGCCCGGCCTTCCGTACTGCAGAAAAAACGCGTTGAGTTTTCAGGGACGGCCCTTCTCCGGCTGCTGCAACTCGTGCTTCAGGATGCCGACATAAAGGAGATAGAGGAGACCTTCAGGCAGAATCCGGGACTGACCTACAACCTGCTGCAACTGGTGAATTCGGTTGCCATGGGAATAAGGGAAGAGATAAAGACACTTCGGCACGCTCTGGTGGTTCTCGGTCTTCAGCAACTGAAGAGATGGGTTCAACTGGTACTATTTTCCCACGGAGCGCGGGGGAAGGTGCCGCCGCTTCTGGAAACCGCGGCAATCCGCGGCAGATTGATGGAGCTCCTGGTACAGAAGCAGTGCCTCACGTCCGGCGGAAGAGACTATCCTGACCGGGCTTTCATGACCGGGGTTCTTTCGCTGGTTGATGTCCTGTTCGAAACACCTATGGAGCAGGTAGTGAGTCAGCTCAATCTGGCTGAAGATGTGCGTCAGGCCTTGCTTGCCAGGGAGGGCGAGATGGGGCGGCTGCTGATGCTTGTTGAAAGCCTCGAGTCCACGGACTTCCATACAGCGGCAAAACTTCTCAGGAAGTCTGCGTGCACGATGGAGATGCTTTTGGACGCGCAGCTGGAAGCGATCAACTGGGTCAACAGGCTTGAAGAGATTGTCTAATGCTTCTCGCCGACCCTCCCGCCCGGCAAATCGCTCCTGACAAATCCCTCCTTGACACCCACCCTTTTTTTGATGTAACTTTATACGTCCCGCCGCATGAGGGACAAATTACGGTCAGAACGGTACCTTCGCCCTATGCGCATAACCGCCTTAATCCCTGCCAGATACGCCTCAACTCGTTTTGAAGGGAAAGCCCTAGCAGACATTATGGGAAAGCCCATGGTTCAGCATGTGTATGAACGCGCAGCCAGGGCGAGGCTTGTTTCGGAAGTGATCGTAGCCACTGACGATGAGAGGATAGCGGCAGCGGTCACCGCCTTCGGCGGGCGTGTGGAAATGACACTGCAGAGTCACGAAACCGGAACCGATCGTCTGGCGGAGGTTGCGGCACGTATTGATTCGGACGTCGTTGTCAATGTCCAGGGTGACGAGCCTCTGATCGAGCCGGCAATGATCGACGAAGCGATATATCCCCTTACTGTGGACAATTCCATTAACATGGGGACACTGAAGTCCAGGATCAGGACGCTGCACGATTTTCTGAGTCCCAATGTGGTAAAGGTGATAACGGACAAGGAGGGCTTCGCCCTCTATTTTTCCCGGTCTCCCTTGCCCAATTTCCGGGACAAGTGGAACGATTTGAAAGATGAGGCTTTCGCGTCCGGCAGGCTGCTCTGCTACAAGCATGTGGGTATTTATGTGTATCGACGGGAATTTTTGCTTCAATTTGCGAGGATGGCTCCCACCTACCTGGAGATGGCTGAGAAGCTGGAGCAGTTGAGGGTTCTGGAAAACGGCTTCCGGATAAAGGTAGTGGAGACCAAGTATGAGTCTATTGGGGTTGATACCCCGACGGACCTGGATAAGGTTGTGGAAAGTTTGAAGTCCCAATAATCTGGGACTTCGCTGTTTCAGGAGCAGGAAATATGAAGACCAAATTCATTTTTGTAACCGGCGGGGTTGTTTCTTCCATAGGGAAGGGGCTTGCCGCCGCATCTCTCGGCGCTCTCCTTGAAGCGCGCGGACTTCGGGTGAGCATTCAGAAGCTTGATCCGTATATAAATGTCGATCCCGGTACCATGTCGCCGTTTCAGCATGGCGAGGTATTTGTGACCGATGACGGCGCGGAAACAGATCTGGATCTCGGGCATTATGAGCGTTATACAAATGCCAGGCTGACCAGGAAGAGTAACTTCACCACCGGTCAGGTGTATTATTCCGTGATCGAAAAGGAGCGTCGAGGTGATTACCTTGGCGGTACTGTTCAAGTCATTCCGCATATCACCGATGAGATCAAGTCCAAGATCCTTGAGAATGCCAAAGGTTCGGATGTCGCCATAGTTGAGATAGGAGGCACGGTAGGGGACATTGAATCGCTACCCTTCCTCGAGGCCATCAGACAGTTCAAATTCGACAGGGGCCCTGGCAACGTGCTGTACCTCCATGTTACCCTGGTTCCGTTCATCAAGACCGCCGACGAGATGAAGACCAAGCCCACCCAGCATTCGGTGAAGGAATTGCGCGAGATCGGCATACAGCCGG
Organism: Geobacteraceae bacterium; assembly: GCA_035281865.1. GTDB lineage: Bacteria > Desulfobacterota > Desulfuromonadia > Geobacterales > Geobacteraceae > CAIWTU01. The sequence goes on from DATEVI010000232.1 coordinate 3,288, forward strand.
ATATGCTTCTCTGTCGCAGCGAAAAGGAACTTCCTCACGATATGAAAGCGAAAATCGCCCTCTTCTGCAACGTGCATGAGAGGGATGTGATTCCAGCGGTCGATGCCGAGCATATCTATGCCGTTCCCTTGGCGCTGCACAGGGAAGGGCTTGATGAACGGGTTGTGGAAAAGCTCAACATCTGGACCAAGGCCCCAGATTTGGGCCATTGGCAGGAAGTGGTGGAGAAGCTGATCACGCCTGCCAAGGGTGAGGTTCGTATCGCCATAGTTGGTAAATACGTAAATCTGACCGAGTCTTACAAATCTCTTTCGGAGGCCCTGACCCACGGAGGCATTGCCAACGATTGTCGTGTGAGGTTGAAGTATCTCGATTCCGAAAA
>DATEVI010000233.1:0-2979 GCA_035281865.1 Geobacteraceae bacterium
ATCTTGCCGAGTCGCTTCATCTTTAGAGTTCTCCCCGTCCCGGTTGTTCACCCCGGGCCAGCGGCATTGTACCGCATTCGCCCGTTTGTTGCACCATTTTCCGCATCTACCACCGTCGGTCTTCGGGTAATTTTAGCCTGAATGGGCAGGATTTTCAGGCCGAGCTCGATCACGAAATTCATCTGCCGTCTGGGCGAAGTAGTTTATTAGGGAAAAAAGCACAATTTGAAAAGTAACCATCCTTATGTTACGATAAAAACCTCTTTTGCCGTAAAGGATTCAAACTCCATCCCAACCCCGACCCTCTCCTTGAAAGGGGGAACTGTCAAGTCAGCGCAAATGCCCAAAAAGGGGGGGATATCGAAATGGAACTTCAGAAACAAATAATAGTATAACGGAGCGAAAACATTGTCCTTCCGAACGATTGAATGGCGTGACAACAAGGTTGTCATGATAGACCAGACAAGGCTTCCCGGCGAGGAGGTCTACAATGAATACGGCGATTTCAAGAGCGTCGCCGAAGCGATCCGCGGCATGGTAATTCGCGGGGCCCCCGCCATCGGAGTCGCGGCGGCCATGGGGATAGCGCTGGGGGCCGTCGAAATAGTTGCCGATACGCACGAGTCCTTTTTCCAGCAGCTGTCCAATGTCTGTGACGTCATGGCGAGGACGCGCCCGACTGCGGTCAACCTGTTCTGGGCCATCGAACGGATGAAGAGGGTGGCTGAGACGAACCGCGACAAGGATTTACGGATAATCCGGGAGATCCTCAAGCAGGAAGCCATCCGCATGGAACAGGAAGACCTGGAAATCTGCAAGGGGCTCGGCAAGAACGGCGCGCGCCTGATAAAGGAGAACTCGACCGTTCTAACCCACTGCAACGCCGGCGGGCTGGCCACGGCCGGTTACGGAACCGCACTGGGCGTCATCAGGGCTGCCCGCGAAGCCGGGAAAAATGTCCGTGTTTTTGCCGATGAGACCCGGCCCTGGCTGCAGGGGTCAAGGCTCACCGCGTGGGAACTGATGAAGGACGGCATACCGGTTACCCTTATTGCGGACAACATGGCCGGCTTTTTCATGCATAAGGGTGAGATAGATTGCTGCATCGTGGGCGCGGACCGCATAGCAGCCAACGGCGACACCGCCAACAAGATCGGTACCTACAGCGTGGCCGTTCTGGCCAAAGAAAACAACATTCCATTCTACGTTGCCGCTCCCATCTCCACCATCGATCTATCCCTCCAGCACGGTGACGAAATTCCCATCGAGGAACGCAATTGCAGGGAGGTAACCCACCTGTCCGGCTTCCCGGTAGCCCCGGAGGGGGTGAAGGTCTGCAATCCGGCCTTCGATGTCACTCCGGCGCGCTACATTACCGCCATCATTACGGAAAAGGGGGTGGCAACCGGCGACTACGGCAAACAGCTGCGGTCACTGGTGGAGAAATGACCCGGAAGGCGGACTGTTCCGAAAGGCTACTGCTCTTCTTTTCCGAAGGACACGGCGAAGAAGGGGAGTCGCAGTTGGCTGAAATATTGCGATCGCAGGATTTTGCCGACCCGGAACGATCAGCGGTAAATCTTCGAATGCTGGTCGCCTCGTGCCGGCCGGAAGTCCTTGTCCGCATCGCCCTTGCCGCCCTTGATACCCCTTCGCCCGATATGGCGCTCAACGGGCTGGAGAGAATCAGCTCCGTCGTTGCCGGCGACGACTTCCTCACCGTTTGCGGAAATCCCGAAAGACTTGCCCAGTTATTGACCATCTGCGGCTCATCCCCATTTCTTACCTCTATTCTCTGCCGAAAACCCGAGTATTTCCGGGTTCTTTTCATAGAAAGCTTGATAGACATCAACAGGACCGGTGAGGAAACCCTTGCCGCGCTGCGCGTTTTTGCCGGTCCGGAACCCGGCTACGACGACCTCTTCTCCATCCTTCGACGCTTCAAATACGGCGAGATGCTGCGTATAGCCGCCCGGGACCTGAACGGCCTGGCTCCCCTGGAAGAAGTGACCGGGGAACTGAGCGCCCTTGCCTCGGCAACCCTGCAGGTTGCCTGCGAAGCCGCCCGCCGCCGGCTTGTGCGGAAACACGGACCGCCCCTCATGGTCACTCCGTCCGGCTTTGAAGAAGCCGATCTGGTCGTCATGGGGATGGGAAAGCTGGGAGGCCGGGAACTCAATTTTTCCTCCGACATTGATCTCATTTACTTCTACTCCTCCGATGAAGGCGAAACCGCCGGGATCGACGCGGGCGAAGGGGAAGTGAGAGGGAAAATTTCCCTCCACGCCTTTTTCGTGAAACTATCCGAAATGATCAGCAGGGCCATTTCCCAGGTCACCGAAGACGGTTTTGTTTTCCGTGTCGATCTCGGTCTCCGCCCCGAAGGGAAAAGCGGCGATCTGGCCATATCGCTCCGCTCGGCGGAAATCTACTACGAATCCTGGGGCCAGACGTGGGAGCGATCGGCCATGCTCAAGGCACGTCCTGTTGCCGGATCAGCGGAACTGGGACAGAGGGTCCTCGACACGCTCGCCCCCTTCATCTACCGTAAGTATCTCGATTACAACCTGATCGAGGACATGATGGCCATGAAGAAAAAGATCGACGCGTCGCTGGTACGCGAGAGGGAGAGCGAATACAATATCAAGTTGGGGCGCGGGGGGATCCGGGAGATTGAATTTTTCATCCAGGCGCTGCAGCTGGTGTTCGCAGGGAAGAACCAGGGGATCAGGGAAAAAAATTCCCTTCTGGCCCTCCGCCATCTCTGTGAATTCCTTATCATCCGGGACGAGGACTGTGAGACCCTTGGCGAGGCATACCGTTTCCTCAGGATGGTGGAACATCGCATACAGGTGGTCCAGGAAAGGCAGACCCACCAACTGCCGGTGAAGGATGAAGACTTGCGGCTGCTGGCTCGTCGCTGCGGCTTTCTCCAGGCGGACGGCCCACAGCGGTTTACAAAAACCCTTGAAGAACACC
>DATEVI010000234.1:0-3179 GCA_035281865.1 Geobacteraceae bacterium
AGTACAGGAAATCATAAGAATGATGGAAATCACCAAGATCCCCAATGCCCCGGATTTCGTGGAGGGAGTGATTAATCTGCGAGGCAGGGTCATCCCGATAATCGATTTCGGAAAACGCTGCAACCTGTACGGCACGGGCGATGTGGACGAAAATCACAGGCGCATCGTAGTGGTCGGCATCGGTGAGAAAATCATCGGCCTCGTCGTGGACAAGGTCTCCCAGGTAATCAAGCTCGAACAGGAGCAGATATCCTCCACCCCCGGCGTGGCGAAAGGCTACAATTCTGAATTCATCAGCGGGGTCGGCAAAAGCGGCGACAAGCTGCTCATTCTCCTGGATCTTGAAAAACTCTTCATGCAGGGAGAGCTTGACGACATCGATATAGCAGCCTGATTCGGCTTTCCCTGCAATAAACTGTTCCCAACGCTTCCGTTATTCGTTCCACAAAAAAGCCGGATGCCTACCATGGGCATACCGGCTGTTTTGTCTGTTCCTGTCCGCTCTGCACGTGTTCCTGCAATGGAAAAAATACCGTCGTCAATCTTCTCGCACAAGCAAACTGTCCGAGGAAATGTCCACGGGGATGCCGCTTTTTTCCTTTATCGCCCCCATCATTTTTTTCCTGTCGATCCGGTCGAGCAGGCCTTTCCTGCCAAGTGCCGTAACGGCCTCCCGCAAGTAATTCACTTTTCCGTCATCGTGAACTTCCATGAACACCCTGTTCTCCCGAACTCCGACCTTGACCGGTTGCCTGACGATCGTCACCTGCTCTCCTTTCTTGACGAGCTGGAATAGTCTGGGAATATCTTCCGGGTACAAACGCAGGCATCCGTGGGTCGCCCTTCGCCCCACCGCCCACGGCCTGTTCGTACCATGAATGAGAACGCTCGGCATTGAAAGGCGCATGGCATGGGTACCCAGAGGGTTTTCGGGTCCGGGCGGCACGACCTTCGGCAGCTCGGGTCTTTCCACCCTTATGGATTTCGGCGGAGACCAGGACGGTTTGACAATCTTCTGAATGATCTTGAAACTGCCCATCGGTGTTTCTTTCCCTTCATCACCCACGCCGATGGGAAAGGTGGTCATCAGATTGGTGCCTTGACCGAGAAAAAAATAGAGCCTCATTTCCGAAATATTAATTACTATTCCGTTACGGGAGACCACGTCCGGAATGATCCATGTCATGGGTATTCGGACCGGCAGACCGACAGGCGGGACGAACGGATCGAGGTCCGGATTCGCACCCATTATTTCGTTATAGCCGAGGTCGAACATCCGGGCGATTTCGATGAGTGACTCCCCTTTTTTAACGTTATGCTTATAGAGATTTCCGACTACGTCACTGTCCGCGGCATAGAAATACTCTGCCAGGGACGAAGAAGCCGAAAACGCCAGAAGGCAAAGGAATACAACAAGTATTTTCATAATTTTCACAAATTCCATCATGATATTGTGTAGTTAATATACGTCCTCCCGAACTGATTTGCAAGCGGAGCACAATTTATGACGGTTAATTTTTCTGCGAACCGTTCCGTTCTCATCCTGTTCGGAGATACAACTCGCTCCCTCTTGACTAAGGCATTGCCGTTGATAAACTTCGTGCAAGGAATGCGCTTTGCGCTCAGGTTGAATGTTCTCGCGGGAGGAACACTTACATGAATATATGGAAAATATGCCTCATGGTAATTGTAATTAATTTTTCGGGAACTGTTCTTGCGTATGCCGCGCAATTGAACACCACCGCCAAGACAGGCCTGGTATTGATGCAAAACAAAAATATCGCCGTCATCAAATTCAAAACGACGGGCACTGAGCCACCCGGACAGGAGGCGGCGGATATTCTGGCCCTGGGATTCGTAAAACAGGGCTTCAATGTCGTGGGAGGGAGCCAGATAGCCGGCCTGATCGACCAGGATGAAGTAAATACATTTGGACTGTCCCCGGAAATCAAGGCAAAGCTGAAATCATCGGGCATCGACGCCATAGTTTTGGGTACCGTGAATGAATATTACTGTTCATACCCGGGGAGAGGCCCCTGGTTGCGGAGAACAGACAGCAATAACCGCTGCAGCGTAACTGTTTCTGCAAATATGTTGAATCTGGATTCAGGTGAAATCGTATGGGGAGTCACTCACTCTGATAATGATGAGGGGAAATGGACTACCGCGGAGTCGGTGTTGCGTTCCGTCATGCAGAACATACAGACAACTATACCGAGCGTTTTCACCCCGGTAACGAGCAGCACAAGTACGTCAGGAGGCAAACAGCAGCCCCCGCCGGCCGCCGGGACCGCACCGGGGAAACCGGCTCATATCAAGCAATGAGAATGAATGTAACTTCTGCGACATGCACACGGCACATACATCATTTCTGTTGACATGATCACAGGGCTATGCTATACAATTTTTCTCTGCGCTTCGAGGGTCTCCGGGAAGATGGAAATCTAAAAGTTTCAGCCGGCAACCATGTTCAAAATCAGCCAGATATAATTTCACTTCACAGTTCTTCATTCCCCAGTAGCTCAGTCGGTAGAGCAGGTGACTGTTAATCACCTTGTCCGTGGTTCGAGTCCGCGATGGGGAGCCAAAATCAAGATGGCCGATTTCGCAATGAAATCGGCCATTTGTGTTTTTAAGTATTTGTCGAGATTTAGCTGCTGCGAAAATTGTTTCACAAATTCAAGGCGTTATCGGTTCGAGTCCGCGTTGGTTTTACTTTGGCTCCAGTTCTACTTTTTATCGTTAATCGCTAAAGCATACAGACGTTTCGCTCGACATCCAGCACCGCCACCAGTCGACCAAAACCCAAGTACTGGCCAATCATTTTCCCTAGTTCAGGATTTGGGGATCGGTAAGCTGTTTGCGTAAAGCACTCATGAAGGCATCGTCGATTGCTCGGTCATGCGAGGTCAATACTTGCCTCGACCTCCTTCGTAACAAATCATGTAGCTGCGTTGCCCTCTCCGGCAATACATTGCACCCCCTTTCCTGTTAAACCAGGTCCGAAACATCCGTTGCAATAAATACAGGCTGCTGGTGCAGTATCTCCCTCTTTCCACCGTTTGATCAAATGTGGTTCGCGGATCAATGGACGGCAAAGGGAGACATAATCAGCCAAGGCATCGGTTACCAATTTTCCGGACACTTCGGGCGAGTGAATGCCGCCCACCAACATTAAC
>DATEVI010000235.1:0-2726 GCA_035281865.1 Geobacteraceae bacterium
AGAATGACCAGGGTCCCGAAGGCAACCACCAGGCCGAAGATCCTCACGGGAATAATGGAGGTGATCGCCAGGGAGGCGAACCCGATGGCAGTGGTAATATCCGAGTAAAATACGGGCGCCTCTACCGCAGCCATCGCGTCCATCACGGAGCGCTTCTTTTCACCCACCTCGCGGTAACGAAAAAAGAACTCGTTGAAGATATGGACAGTGTCTGTCGCTATCGCCATAAGGAAAACGGGACTCATCGAACTCATAATGTGGACCGGATACCCCAACCCGATCAGGAGCCCCATGCTCCAGATGATGCTGATCATTGCCACGGCCATGTTGGCCACGATCAAAGGAACACTATGGAACATAAACCAGAGAGCCACGGCCATGATCATGCCGGCGATGGGGGAAAAGAGACCCATCTGGCGAAACATTTCGGCGCCGAAGGTGTCACGGGCAACAGGGTCTCCGGCGAGGTAGAACTGATCGCTGTCTGACCTTTCCGGGTCTGACCTTTCCGGAAGGAGCTTGCGAATCCGGTCAGCGATCTCTTTTCCATTGGCGGTGGGTTCGACGGGGATGTAGATAGCCGTTGCCTTCCCGTCCGGCGAAATGATCCGGTTCAGAAAAACCGGATTTTTGAATAGCTTCTTACAGAGGGATTCAAGTTCTTCTTCACGCTGTGGAACCAGTTCAAGCAACGGTCGGACGATCAACTCTCCACCCCGTACAGAAATATCGTCAATAGTGGTAAAACTCGCGACGTCACGGACGATGACGCCGGGAATTCGTTGAATCCGGGAAGTCAAATCCGCAATTCGTGCCAGGGTCTGCCTATTCACGACGCCGCGTTCATTGACGACGCCGAGCACCAAGACGTCGGGATGCAGTCCAAACTCCCTCTCCACCTGGTCGTTGTATTGCCGCACAGGGGACGTTATCGGAAGCATGTGCTTGGGATCAGTGTCAGTAGAGATCTTCGGCAGTTGAGAACCGAACAGGATTGTTATGATGACGGCCGCCCCGATCACTGTTTTTGGCTTGGCGACAGCAAACTCTACCATTCGATTTAACATGGGATCACTCCAGCGATTAATCGCAGCCATCGTTCCATATGCATCTTATTCGCCTCCTTTCTGAAGGGGCTTCTATATCCAACCAAAACGGACGGATGTCCGGTAAGCTCTCCAGGAAAAGAGCGCGGCCAAGAGAATCAGAATCGCAGTGGCAGGAAGGCCAAAGCGGGTAGTAACTTGCAACCCCAGCAAAACAATCGTGATGACGATGAACAGGCAGAGCGTCGCCAAGCGCGTCCGTCTGAGGCGGATGGGAGCAATTTGTTTGGCGATTCCTTCGGGAAGCTCATCCCCCTTCACCTGGCTAAGAATTGCTTCGATGGCAGGCTGGATCTGAAAATGAACCACCGAGAGCAGGGCAGTCAACGTGAGCAAGAGCAAGAGCTTCGCCAGAAGGATCTGGTTCACTATCAGGTAGCTCCAGGGCAAGCCGCCCAGGGGAATCAGCAAGATGCCGGTGAATAGGGCTGTAAACTGATATACATAGCACCGTATCGCTGCCCCCTTGATAATGTTTTCAAAGTACCGGTCAACCACGAACGGTGCTTTACCGATTCGCTTCCGTTCATGCACTATAATGAGGTTGTACAGGGGCACCGCCATGAAAACGACCGATAAAATATGGAAGAACCTCATAATATTATAAGCCACTTTATTACCTCCTTCAGTTGAAGATTAAAATATTGTTTTTTAAAACGTAAGCGCCTGACCAACCCATCTTTTCGATCGTTCTCATTTGGGCTATGCTTTCCGACAATGAAAAATTTTCATCATTGCTTGTTTTCAGGTCATCTATCTGCCTCTGGAGCGGGGGAATAGGGACGCCAACTGTTTCCTCCTGTTTCCTTCTCGGGTCGGGATGGATGTTGCCGGAATGTGCGCAGGGCCTCGAGGAGCATCAGCGCGGCCAGAACAACCAGGATCAGTGCCACGAAGGCAACCAGGTCGAACCGGAAGCCCTGCCCGAAACTCAGCAGCCACGGAACTACGATGAGAAGCAGGGACCATGCGCTCATGGTGTACATGAACAACATCGGCGCCGCGGTGACCACCCACGTCCAGCGGGACTTGCCGGTGCGCATCAGCCAGACTGTGACGCCCAATAGCGTCAAGGCCGCCAGCAGTTGATTGCTGGCACCGAACAGGTTCCAGAAAATCTTCCAGGCCGGGATGGGCGCGCCGTCGGGCCCCACGATGGTCCGGGTAACGAACAAGGCCGGGACGCCGGCCGTCAGGAGCGTCGTTATGGACCGTCCCCACCTGCCCTGCCAGCCCGTCAACTCCTGCAGGACATAGCGGCCCAGCCGAGTGCAAACGTCCAACGTATCGTACACGAAGGTGGTGAAAGCCATCAATCCAAAGCAGACCCCGAAGGCTGGATTGATGCCGAGGACCTGTAAGAAATTGCCGATGCCCAGAGCATAAATGAAGTTCGGTTTCGGCGTTCCCTGGAATACATCGTGGGTGCGCGGCAGCATCATCACGCAGGTTAACGCAGTCACAGCAACCATCCCTTCCAGGAGCATACTGCCGTAGCCCACCGCCTGGGCGTCCGTCTCCCGGCTCAACTGTTTTGAGGTGGTGCCCGAGGCCACGATGGCATGGAAGCCGGAACAGGCCCCGCAGGCCACGGTGATGAACAGGATCGGGAACAAGGAA
>DATEVI010000236.1:0-3662 GCA_035281865.1 Geobacteraceae bacterium
TCACGAAATCAATTCCATATTAAGTTTTCCGGCGAAAAGGGCATTCAGGCGACATCTGCGCGCAAATGTCGAAAGAAAGGAATTCTCGATAATCGCGAGCAATTGTATCGGCGCGAGGATATATCAGGGTCTTGAAATGCCTTACAGCAGTCCGACCGTAGGGATGTTCTTCCATGCGCCCTGTTTTATAAAATTCGTGAGCAATCTTCAATACTACCTGACACGGCAATTGTTTTTTGCCGAAAGCTCGATGTACTCGGAAGCCGAACGTAATCGTAATGACGAAACATATCCGTTGGGAAGGCTGGAGGACATAGAGCTGCATTTCGTGCATTACTTATCCGAACATGAAGCAGCTGAAAAATGGAACAGACGATGCGCACGAATCAATTTCGATAGCCTTTACTATATCTTTACGGATCGGGACTTGTGTGATTATTCCCTTTTGCAAGCTTTTGACCGGCTACCTCATCCAAATAAAGTATGTTTCACCGCAAAATGCCATAGCCTTAAATCCTGCATCCAATTGAAGCGCTTTGAAAACGAGGATTGTGTTGGCGACCTATACACTAACTACCATTTTTTCAATGGAGTTTTTGATTTTGCAGAGTGGTTGAACCAGGATTCCGAACCGTTCGGCAATAGATTAATCAAGGCATAAAACATGATCAAGATCTTGCACATTATAAAGACATTGGATCTGGGCGGGGCCGAGACGAATCTCTTCAACCTGGTTACCGCTTTCGACAAGGGAAGTTTTGATCACCACGTCGCCTACTCGTCGGGCGGGGAGATCGAGGACCGTTTCCTCGCCGAAGAGATTCCGCTCTTCATGTTTGCCGAGTCGCCCCATAAGTTGAAGAGCCCGGCAAGCGTCGGTATCATTGCACGCCTGGCGCTTTACATAATTCGCAACAAGATCGACATAATCCAGTCGCACTCCTTCAACGGTCATGTCTGGGGCGGACTCGCCGCCAGGCTCGCGGGGAGGAAGGTGATAGAACATGTCCATGACGGGCGTTATCACGACCCGGCCGATTATTATCGCAGGCGCGGCAATTTCACCCAACAAAGATTCGCAAAGTATTTTACGTGGCTGTCGGACGCCGTAGTGGTACTCACCGGACAGAACAGGAAATACCTCATTGATAAAGGCCTTCAGTGTGAAAACAAACTATTCCACATAATGAACGGCATACCCTTGCCGCAAGCGGACATCGCGGTGGAGAACAGGCAAAGGTTGATGGAAAAGTTCGCACTACCGCATGATTCGTTCGTGATTTCGACCTTGTCGCGGATGTCGGCTGAAAAAAATATCGCCCTTATCCTCAGAATCGCCCCACTTGTCAAGCGACTCATACCATCGGCGGTTTTTGTCATAGCCGGCAACGGGCCGCTACTCGGTGATTTCCTCGAAACCGCTCTGAGATCGAAGGCCTATAACATCAGGTTCACCGGCTTTTGCGACAAGCCGGCCGAGCTGCTTTCCGTAAGCGACCTTTTTCTGCTCCCTTCGTTTCTCGAGTTGCACTCCATTGCGCTTCTTGAGGCCATGAGCATGGGAATTCCGGTCATTACCTCCAGGGACGTCGGCAGTAACAACGACTTCATAACGCACAAGGTGAACGGGTTTCTTCTCGACCCTTTTAAAGATGACGGATGGGCGGAAACTATTGCGGACCTGTGGCATGACCCAGACTTGCTTAACAGTATAGGCCGGTCGGGTTATGAAACATGCGTCAGGAATTTCGATATCAATTTTACCGCTCGAAAGTTCGAGAACCTTTATGAATCTCTCATTGTCAAATAAATATGCGGCGCCGTTGACTGTTCTTTTCTGTGTAATGGTTGCCTATGGCATTCTTGCTTTTTCCCCGGTCCTGGAAAAGAACTTGCTCTTTTTGTTTGCACTTCCCCTTGTCGGCCTTCTGATGGTTTTGCTTATTTACAGTCCTCGCCTGTTTCTTGTCGCGCTGATATTGACCAGGGGACTTCTCGATCCGCTTCTGGATATGACGCGGCTGGATTTTGCCGGCGGGAATATGGGCGCGGGCGCGTTATTGAATCTATTACCGATAATTCTGGCTGTATTTCTCATAATAAGGCGCCCCCACGTACTCACCACGCAAGCCGTCGGAAAATCGTGGCTCATTTTTTTGTCTGTCTGTCTTGCCTCTGTTTTCATATCTCCCGTCCCCGGCACGGGCGTTCGCATGTTTTTGAATCTGTTGACTTATTTCTGCATGTTCGTCATCCCCTACTATTTTGTCGAGAAAGAGGGAGACAGGGAATATTGGCTGAGAATACTGTTGATTTCTTCTTTTGCCGTCGCACTCTTCGCATTTGTCGATCTGTTTTCCGGAGGATCGTATTATTCGGACGCCGGAGTGCGCATCAAAGGCACGTTTTCGCATCCCAATATATTGGCTTTTTATCTGGTGCTGGCAATAGCGATTACCTTTTATATCCTTAAGAGTGATCAGGCGGGTCTTACCACCAAAAAGAGGTTCCTGCTTAACATTTTCATGGTTACCCTGCTTTTTCTCGTTGTCGCGACCATGACCCGCAATGCATGGATTGCCTGTTTCCTTATGTTCGCTTTCTATGGAGTGACCGCCGAACGGAAATACCTCCTTTTTATCTGTTTCATCCCATTGCTTCCGCTCTTGTCCCCTCAAATTTCAGACCGGGTTTCCGAGATAATCGCGAGACATTCCTCTTTCTCCTCCAACAGACTCGATTCGATGACGTGGCGTGTCGAGATGTGGAAAAGCGCATTGCTGTCTGCAAAGCAGAATATATTGCTCGGGCACGGATTGGCGTCATTCAAGGAATTCTCCGTCCGTTTCTTCGAAGCGGGCAGGACCGGCGCAGCGGCCCACAATGTATATCTTCAACTGCTTTTCGAGACGGGAATATGCGGCCTTGCCGCCTTTCTTGCCGTCTTCTTCACAATCGGCAGGACGGTAATCGGCAAGATTAAATCCGATCACGTTCCGTCCCGCAGGGGACAGGTTATTCTGACCGGTTATTTACTCGGTTATCTCGTCGTATCCTTTGCCGACAACGTTTTGGATTATCTTGCCTTCAATTGGTACTTCTGGTTCTTCATCGGCATAATGACGGCACCCATAAGGACAACTCATGATGAAAATCTCGATAATCATTCCATCATATAATTCCCGCAAGACGATTTGGCACACCCTGAAGTCTCTATCGATGCAGACTCGTCCTGATCTTATCGAAGAGATAATCGTGGTGGATTCCTCCGACGACGTCGCGACTGTGAAGTTACTGAAAGAGGCTGCCGGAAAAGGCGAGATCAAGCTCATCAAGCCGGCTTGCAAGACCATGCCGGCCATCGCCCGTAACATCGGCGCCGGACACGCCGCAGCCGACTATCTGGCGTTTCTGGATTCGGATGTCGTGGCGACCGGGGATTGGGTCGAAAAAATAATGATGTTTTTTGACAAAGGGTATCGGGCCGGAGGAGGTTCCGTCTCGGCGCCCTTCTTTCAGCAATCCAGCCGGATAGCCCTGGCGCAATTATTTTTGCAGTTCAATGAGTTCCTGAACTTCGGAGTAATGAGAAAAAAGTTTTTTTGCCCTTCCTGCAATTTATTCTGCGAAAAGAAACTCTTCGATCTGGTTGGAGGATTCCC
>DATEVI010000237.1:0-9769 GCA_035281865.1 Geobacteraceae bacterium
CGATGAGGGTTGAAATATTCAGCGACGGGGCATGCAGCGGCAACCCGGGGGTCGGCGGATACGGAGCCATTCTGCGTTGCGGCGCAAAGGAAAAAGAGATATCCGGCGCGGAAGAGATGACCACCAACAACCGGATGGAGATGACTGCGGCCATTGCGGCCCTCGAATCCCTGAAACGGCCCAGCGATGTGGTGCTGGTAACTGATTCCCAGTATCTTTATAAGGGAATGACCGAATGGATCTTCGGCTGGGTGAAAAGGGGATGGATCAACAGCAAGAAAGAAGCCGTGCTCAACCGCGATCTGTGGGAGCGATTGCTGGAGCTTTCGAAAATCCACAGGATTACATGGGTCTGGGTTCGCGGGCACAACGGGCATCCGGAAAATGAGCGCTGCGACGCGCTTGCCAGGGCTGCGATCGAAGAGTGCAGAAAGAGCATGGGGCGCCGAGGTCTCGCGTGAGCCAGTTCATAATCGAGGTGTCGGAACAGGAAATCAGGCGTGAAAAGGAAAAGGCGAGGGAACTGCGCAAGACGCGCTGGTGGAAAAACATGGTGGCGCGGGGTGTCTGTCATTATTGCGGCGCCACCTTCCTTCCGGAAGAATTGACCATGGACCATCTGGTACCCATCGTGCGCGGCGGGAAAAGCACCCGCGGAAACGTGGTGCCGGCCTGCAAGGAATGTAACAGCAAGAAGAAATACCTCCTTCCGGTTGAGTGGGAAGAATTTCTGGAAACCATAGGGAAGCGTGAGTGAAGAAGACGACGGATAACGGATACAAGGCAGTCATTTACGACTGTGACGGGGTCATTTTCGATTCCCTGGAAGCAAATTTTGCTTTTTACTCGAAGGTGCTGGACCAATTCGGTAAGCCACTCCTTGACAGGAATGACAGTCAGACCATGAACCTGCTGCATACCTATGCCAGTAAGGATGTCCTGGCCCGGCTTTTTGAGGGAGACCCAAGGATTCAGCAGGCGCTCGAATTTGCCGGCTCCATTGACTACCGCGAACTGTTACCGTACATGCACATGGAAGACGGATTTCGCGAAACTCTGGCCGCGCTGCAAGGCAGGATGCGTCTGGCCATATGCACAAACAGGTCTACTTCCATGGAAATGCTGCTGGAGCATTTCGGCCTGGCCGGGTATTTTGCATGCGTGATGACGGCTTCCCGGGTCAAAAATCCCAAGCCACATCCGGAGCCTTTGCTGAAAATCCTGGAATACTTCGCAATCGAACCGGGCGAAGCCCTTTTTGTGGGCGATTCCGAGCTGGACCGTCTGGCTTCTGAGTCGGCGGGAGTTCCGTTCGTCGCGTACAAAACGGGAATGTCCTGTATGGCGCGAATCGACCGGCATGTTGATATACTACAGCTGCTCAGGGCAGTCGAAACGGGAGGCCGGGAATGATCACGAGCATGACGGGATACGGAAAAGGAGAATCTTCCCATGGCGGAGGGCGTTTGACCGTTGAAATACGGTCGGTCAACCACCGTTATGGAGAGGTCTATGTCAAGCTGCCCAGGAACCTCATGGTTTTCGAGAAAGATGTGAGGAAGATCGTATCTGAGCGGCTCAAGCGCGGCAAGATCGAGGTGTTTGTCCAGATCGAACCCGGAAAGGAGGAGTCTCCGCTTGCCATCAACATGAACCTCGCCAAGGCCTATGTTGAGGCCTTCAGCAACATGAAGAAAACGCTTGGGCTCGCAGGTGATGTGACACTGCCCCTGATTGCCGCGCAAAAAGACGTGTTCACGGCGGATGACAGCCTTATTGTGGATGAGTCGCTTGGCGAGGCGCTTCTGGCTGCCGTACGACATGCTCTGGAAAATATCGAGGATATGCGGAAAAAAGAGGGAGAAGTCCTGTTGGCGGATCTGCGAAAACGGGCGGACTCCGTATCGGCTCTTGCTGCCATGGTGGCCAAGCGCGCACCACTGGTGGTGCGAGACTATAGAGAAAGGTTGAAGGAAAGGCTGACTCAGCTTATTGCCGACAGCACGATAAGCGAAGAACGGTTGATCCAGGAGGTCGCCATAATGGCAGACCGCTGCGACATTACGGAGGAATTGGTAAGACTCGACAGCCATTTGAAGCAGTTTGACGCAGCCTTCTCCCTTGGTGAACCGGTGGGGAGGAAAATGGATTTTCTTCTTCAGGAAGTGAGCAGGGAAGTGAACACCATGGGATCGAAGGCCAATGATTCCGAGATCACCCGTCATGTCGTAGAATTGAAAACCGAGATCGAAAAGATCCGGGAGCAAGTGCAGAATATAGAGTAGTTTCTGTCCGGAAGGGTGCTTTTTCGCCCTGGCTGTGTCAATCCGCGGGCTTGCTTGTGCGGCGTACCGATGTACGCCTCCGCGCAACCCCTTGATTTCCTTGCCAGGAAAAAAAATCCCCGCGTTCCGAATCATAAACCAATAGTTTCTCATCCGGAGTTTTCGAAGGGAAACCGGAAATCTGACACAGGGGGCCGTGATTTCGTGAAAAAGGAAGGATTATTGTATATCGTGTCGGCCCCTTCGGGGGCCGGCAAAACCACGTTGTGCAAGGAAATAATTGACATTTTCCCGGGGTTGCGGCATTCTGTGAGCTACACTACGCGTCCTGCAAGGCCTGGCGAGGTTCATGGAACCGACTATTTTTTCGTTTCCATGGAAGACTTCAAGCGGATGATTGAGGACGGTGAGTTTGCCGAGTGGGCGGAAGTGCATGGTAATCTCTACGGCACCGCGATAAAGACACTGGAAGAATATTGCCGGAACGGAATAGACGTAATCCTCGACATAGACTGCCAGGGAGCGCGGCAGTTAAAGGAGCGCTACCAGGGCGGTGTCTACATATTTATCCTCCCCCCAGATTTTCAGGAGCTTCGCCGCAGGCTTGACGGCAGGAACTCGGATTCCGCCGAGGCGATTGAGCGTCGCATCAAGGTCGCGGCCCTCGAGATCAAGGAATCCCGCTGGTACGATTATGTAATCGTGAATGACGTTTTTGCCCGGGCCGTCGAAAAGCTGAAATCGGTGGTGATAGCGGAGAAATGTCGCACTGCAAGGGTTCTGGAGAATGTCTCCAATATTTTTGACATTTAACAAGGGATGGTGCGAAGGGCAAACTGCCGTGGGACGCAGAGGAATATGGGCGCGGTTCCATGGTTTAATGATCTTCCAACCGGTTGTGGAAAGGAGCAGTAATGGCTAGAGTAACTGTTGAAGATTGTCTTGATAAGGTGGAAAACAGGTTTCTGCTTGTTATGCTTGCGGCAAAGAGGGGTAAGCAACTCTTCAAGGGCTCCAAACCCCTCATCGAAAACAAGGCCGATAACAAGAACGTGGTAATTGCCTTGCGTGAAATTGCATCAGGCAAGATTACCTATGAAATGACATCCCGCAAGAGTCGCTAACAACGGGGAAAAAGGAGGGTGGGGCTTGCAGGCCGCCGCCCTTTTTTTATTTTCTGCCCGCCATTATTGCCGTTATATGCAGCCATCCGCGGAATTTCCGGTAAAATTTTCGTATGATTCGATTAAACGACATCCTTGATAAGGTTGTCTCCTACAACCCCTCCGCCAACCTCGATGTGGTTAGAAAGGCTTATGTTTTCTGTGCCAAGGTGCACCAGGGACAGATCCGCTTGTCGGGAGAGCCGTATCTTGTCCATCCCATGGAAGTAGCCGCGATCCTGGCAGACCTCAGGCTGGACGTCGCTACCGTGGTAACTGGACTGCTTCATGACACCCTGGAGGACACGCTTACCACATATGATGAGTTGGTCCATATATTCGGCTCAGAAGTGGCCAACCTGGTAGATGGTGTAACCAAGATCAGCAAGATACACTTCAAGACCAAGGAGGAGAGCCAGGCTGAGAATTTCCGGAAGATGCTCCTTGCCATGGCAAACGACATCAGGGTAATACTGGTGAAGCTGGCTGACAGGCTGCACAACATGAGGACCCTGCAGCACCAGCCGGAACCGAAACAGCGCAGCATAGCCAAGGAAACACTTGATATCTATGCGCCAATGGCCCACAGGCTCGGGATAGCCTGGGTTAAGAGCGAACTGGAGGACCTGTCGTTTCGTTATGTGAACCCGGAATTCTACTACGATCTCGCTTCCAAGGTTACCAAGAAGAAGAAGGAGCGGGAAACTTACGTAGAAGAGGTTATGACGATAATCACGCAGAAGCTTGCGGAACACGGTATCCATGGCGAAGTCTCCGGCCGGAGCAAGCATCTGTATTCCATCTACAAGAAGATGCAGAGCCGTAACGTCGACATCGACGAAATCTACGATCTGGTCGCCATCCGTATCCTCGTGGATGACATCCGGGAGTGTTATGAAGTGCTCGGCATCATTCATTCCACCTGGAAACCGATTCCCGGCCGTTTCAAGGACTATATCGCCATTCCCAAGGGGAACATGTATCAGTCGCTCCATACCACGGTAATCGGGCCGCATGCTGAACGTATGGAAGTCCAGATAAGGACCGTGGAGATGCACCGCGTTGCCGAGGCGGGAATTGCCGCCCACTGGCAATACAAGGAGGGAAAAGGCTACGATGAGCGGGATGTGAAAAGATTTGCCTGGCTCAGGCAGCTTCTCGAATGGCAGCAGGAGCTTCAGGATTCGCAGGAATTCATGAACACCGTCAGGGTCGAGCTTTTCCCGGAAGAGGTCTTTGTTTTTACTCCTAAAGGTGATGTTAAGGGATTTCCCAAGGGGGCAACGCCCATAGATTTTGCCTATAGCGTCCACACTGATATAGGTCACCGCTGTGTCGGGGCAAAGGTGAACGGCAGGCTGATCCCCCTCAAATACGAAATGAAGACCGGTGATATAGTCGAAATCGTCACCTCCCCCCACCACACTCCGAGCAAAGACTGGCTCAAGATCGCGAAAAGTACCCGGGCCAGGAACAAGATACGCGCCTGGATCAAGACTGAGGAGCGAAAGCGGAGCATAGGACTGGGCAGGGAGATCAGCGAGAAGGAATTCCGCCGCTATAACCTGAACCTTGGCAAGTTGCAGAAAAGCGGTGAGATTAAGAGAGTGGCGGTCGAGTTCGGTTTTGTCGGGGAAGAAGACCTAATGGCCGCCGTTGGATATGGAAAGCTATCCTGCAACCAGATCCTCGGCAAGCTCCTGCCCGAACAGAAGCTGGAAGAACACCGTGAGCGCAGGGAGACGAGGCTTTCCAAGGTCGTTGACAAGCTGACGCGAAAATCATCCAGTGCCATTCAGATCAGCGGCGTTAATGACGTCCTGGTGCGATTCGGCAAATGCTGCAACCCGGTTCCGGGAGACGACATCGTCGGTTTTATTACCCGTGGCCGGGGGGTCACTGTCCATGCTGCGGACTGTCCGATTTCCATGGCAAACGATCCGGAACGGCGCATCGAAGTTACCTGGAACAGGGATAAGAGTACGGCATTACCGGTTAAAATCAGGGTTTCCTGTTATGACCAAAAGGGTATGCTTGCCAATATCACCCAGGCTATCACCAATTGTGAGGCAAACATTGCCATGGCTTCCGTCTACAGCACCGTGGACAAGAGGGGTGTGAACATTTTTCAGGTCGATGTGACCGATCTTGACCATCTGAACAGGGTAATAAACAGTGTCATGAAGCTGAAGGGTGTGATAAAGGTGGACAGGCTCAAGAGTTGATGCAGGAAAGCGATAAGTCGGAAAAGCGTAGAAGCGGGTAATGCGGGGAAGCGGTTTTCCGCATAAACGCTTGAGCGAAGCGGACTCATCATACGTATATCCGCTCACGCAGTGAGCACACAACCGAAAGGAACGAATGCAATGGCAAAGGAGATACTGGTAACCGATAGCGCACCGCAGGCAATTGGGCCGTATTCGCAGGGGGTAAAAGCCGGCGGGTTTGTCTTTTTTTCCGGTCAGATACCCTTGGACCCCGTGACCGGGCAGTTGAAGGGCGCCGATATAGCAGAACAGACCGAGCAGGTCATGGAGAATATTGCGGGCTTGCTGGATGCAGTCGGCCTGGATTTTGGAGATGTGGTGAAAAGTACCATTTATCTGACCGATCTTGCCGGTTTCGCAACGGTGAATGAGATATACGGGAGAAGGTTTCCCGATAATCCGCCCGCCCGGTCGACGGTGGAGGTGAAAAGCCTTCCAAGAGGAGCATCGGTGGAAATAGAGGTGATCGCTCTATGCCGATAGGGAGCGGACAGGCTGCCGGTACATGCAGGCTTGCAGGGCGATACAGGTCGGTCTAGGTGCCGTGGTAAAAGAAAAAGCCGCACGGAACTTTCCGGCGGCTTTTGCTGAAGACTTTTCGCGGGTTGTGGCTACAGTGCCTTAGTTACATGACCCGAGCGGATGCAGCGGGTGCACACCTTGATTCTTTTGACGCTTCCATTACGCACTGCCTTGATTTTCTGCAGGTTCGGATACCAGGTTTTTGAAGTTTTATTGTTGGCGTGGCTGATATTGTTGCCGAAACTCGGCCCCTTACCACATATTTCGCATACTTTTGCCATATTGTTATCTCCTTCCGAGTAGGTTAGTCTAAAGTTTAAATATTTAACAAATAGTCCGGCAATATGCAAGAGAAATCTTGGATGATCCGGAAGTATTACCAGCGAGGTGTTTTGCAAGTGTCTATTGTCAAAGGAATTTTGTTTCTGCTGGCGCTTTTTTTTCTGCTGGCGACAGTCCTGTTCATAGATTTCGTTTATCAGACTTTTTCCGTCCGACAGCGGGACGTGAAAACGGATGCAATTGTGGTTCTTACAGGGGGCCGGGGCCGCGTCGAGGAGGGAATAAAGCTCTATCGACAGCACAGCGCCGGTTGGCTTTTTCTTATCGGTGTGGATCCCTCGGTTCGAAAGGCCGATCTCTTCACGGAAGCTCGCGGCCAAAGGGACGGAAATGGTGTGTTTCTGGAGAAGGTTTCACGCAATACCCTGGAGAATGCCCTTCATGCCAGGGAATTCATCCTCAAAAAGAAGGTCGGCTCAGTAAAACTGATAACCTCGCGCTACCACATGAGCCGCGCAATTCTGATATTTGAAAATGTGCTGCCGAAAAATATCGCTATCTATCCTCATCCGGTAGACAGCAAGAACCTCAAGGAAGAGTGGTGGAGCCACGGCGGAAGTTCCCGCCTGCTCCTCGGCGAATTTTATAAATACTGCCTGTTCAAGTTTTTCTTCCTATTCGCGTCGGGAGAGCTGCGTCCGGTAACCATTCTTTAACAGGCGATCCTTCCGGTTTTGACGGTGATCTGTCCGGAACTTTACAGATCCCCCTTGTCATCGATTCTCGGGAAAAGCGGCTCGGCTTTTGTAACCTGTGTCCCGGGCTGCAGGCAACCCCATTTCAGTTGATCTTCGCCAGGCTCCTTGTCCCAACCAAGGTATTTCAACCCCTTCGTTGCCGTATCGGGCATAAACGCCGAAAGAAAATTGTAGACTACGCGTTGCGATTCAAGAACGCAGAACATCACCGTACCCAGACGTTGTTGCTGGGTGGGATCTTTGGCAAGAGCCCAGGGGGCTGTTTCGTCTATGTACTTGTTGCCCGCCGAGATGACTTCCCATATCGCTTGGAGCGCCTTGCTGAAGGCCAGGTCTTCCATGCAGGTTTCTACCTGTCGGACCATTGCTTCGGTCTTTGCCCTATAGGCCAGGTCGATGTCCGTCAGCTCACCGGGTTCCTGGACGATACCGTTGAAATACTTGTTGATCATGGCGGTGGACCGATTCAGCAGGTTCCCGAGATCGTTGGCCAAGTCAGAATTGATGCGGTGTACGAGAGCCGAGTGGGAGAAATCTCCATCCAGTCCGAATGGGACTTCGCGCATGAGGAAATAGCGGACCGCATCTACTCCGTATTTGTCGATCAGCATGTTCGGTTCGACGACATTCTGCAGGCTCTTGCTCATCTTCTGCCCTTCGACGGTCCACCAACCGTGGGCAAAGACCTTGTTGGGCAGCGGCAACCCTGCGGACAGGAGGAACGTGGGCCAGTAAACGGTGTGGAAGCGGAGGATGTCTTTACCGATAAGTTGGACGTCCGCAGGCCAGAAATCCTGCAGCTTCTCAGTGGTTTCGGGATAACCGAGGGCCGTTATGTAGTTTGCAAGGGCATCGAACCAGACATAGATTACATGTTCGTTGTTGCCCGGAACCGGTATGCCCCATTTGAATGTTGTGCGCGACACCGACAGATCCCTAAGCCCCTCTTTGACGAAGGCAAGTATCTCGTTCCGTCTCGATTTAGGCTGGATAAAATCGGGATTGGCCTCGATGTGGGCCAGAAGGGCCTCCTGGTATTTGCTCATCCTGAAGAAGTATGATTCCTCCTTCAGTTTCTCGGTTGGTCGATTGCAGTCCGGGCACTTGAAGTCAATCAGTTGTGTCTCGGTCCAGAAAGTCTCACACGGAGTACAATACCAGTCTTCGTATTCGCCCAGGTATATGTCGCCTTTCTCCATCACCTTTTCGAAAAGGTGGGAGACGCCTTTCTTGTGCCTTTCCTGCGTGGTCCGGATGAAATCGGTATAGGATATGTTCAGTTTTTCCCATAGGGCCCGAAAGCGCTTGACGACCCTGTCGGCGAGTTCCAGTGGTGTTTCGCCGGCGGTGTTGGCGGCCTTTTCCACCTTTTGTCCGTGTTCGTCGGTGCCCGTCAGAAAGAACACATCATAGCCCTTCATCTTTTTGTAACGAGCCAGCACGTCGGCTGCCAGGGTGGTATAGGCATGACCGATATGCGGGACATCGTTGACATAATAAATGGGCGTTGTAACGTAAAAGGTGCGGCTCATGGTTTCTCCTTTTTCCGGGTTTCTTTAAGCTTTATATGATTCCGGTGCCTTCTGGGTCCACTGGGTTGCTCCTGCTCAGGTTTTTCGTCGCTCTTTTGCCGGCCTTCTCCATCTTTTAGCTGTTTTTTCGGCCGTTCCGCCCTGTCGGAGATATTCTCCGGCTTGATATCTTCTCCCCTGACCACTACCTCATGGTTGTCGTCGGTCCTTATCGTTACCGTTCCTTCCAGGATGTTCAGTCTGACGACCTCCCCTGCGGCATCGCCGCAATGTACGCGCTTCCCGCATTTTGGCAGACATTTTTTCAGGCTGCAATAGGTTTCGTACTCGTATCCAAGGCAGCAGAGCAGACGGCCGCACTGGCCGGAAATCTTTGACGGATTGAGTGCCAGGTTCTGTTCTTTGGCCATCTTTACCGACACGGGTTCAAATTCGCGCAAAAATGACGCGCAGCAGAGTTCCCGGCCGCAGACACCCAACCCGCCCACCATCCCCGATTCGTCCCGGACGCCGATCTGGCGCATTTCTATACGGGTATGGAAGGCATGTGCCAAGTCTTTGACCAACTCGCGGAAATCGATCCGGCCATCAGCGGTAAAGTAGAAAATGGCCTTGCTACCGTCGAAGAGGTACTCGACCTTGACCAGTTTCATCTCCATGCCCCGTTCCTTTATCCTGACAAGGCAGAAATTGAACGCCTCTTTTTCCTTGGCGGCATTGCCGGCGGCCGCCTGCAGATCTTCTTGCTCCGCCTTCCTGAGTATACTTTTGAAACCATCGGGAATATCCTTGTCTTCAATGTCGACCGGTCCCTTGACCACTGTGCCGATGGACCTTCCCCGTTCGGTCTCGACAATTACCTTGTCACCCTTCTGAACAGTGATGCCGGCGGTGCCGAAATCATACAATTTGCCGGCTGTCTGAAACTGAATTTTCACTACTTGCGCCAATTGGGCCTCC